>QHSM01000434.1 GCA_003221595.1 Candidatus Rokuibacteriota bacterium
CGCGGTGATCGTTGACGCACAGGTGGAAGTGCCAGACGCCGGTGTCGACCGTCAGGTATCCGTCGAGCATCGTCACCGTCGGGCGTGTGGCGAACTGGATCTCGTAGGCGGCACCCTCGATCAGCGGTCCGACGGTGAGCTTGTCCCAGTGCTCCGTGAAGAGCTCGGTGAGCAGGCGCTCGACCCCGTCTCCCTCGACGGCCACGTCGCGATACTCGGTCGTGACGCCGTCCAGACCGCGCTCGATCGTCGGCATGCTCTCCTCCGGCATGCTACTGCAGATCGAAGACCACCGGCAGCTTCACCCTCAGGGACCGCGGCTTCAGGCCCGCGGGGAAGGGCTGGGGCCCGAGAC
The DNA here is from genome assembly GCA_003221595.1 of Candidatus Rokuibacteriota bacterium. Lineage (GTDB taxonomy): Bacteria > Methylomirabilota > Methylomirabilia > Rokubacteriales > CSP1-6 > AR31. Next base: position 356 of record QHSM01000434.1, read on the forward strand.
TCCGCACCGCCTCGATGGCGGCCTCGTCGAGCTCCGAGTGCGACGACGAGCCGGCGACCGAGACCGAGCTGATCGCGCCGTCGGCCCTGATCAAGATTTCGAGGTTCACCGTTCCCTTGATCCCGCGCCGCCGTGCCGACGTCGGGTACTGGATCGACTCCTGGATGCGTCGCCTAACGGCCGCAAGATAGCCGCCGTATTCAGATCCGGGCTCGCCGCCCGTTCCGCCGGGCGCGAGGGCAACGCGTGAGCCGCCTCCGCCGGAGGTCGCCCCCGAAGTCGCCGACGACTGGGTCGCCGTCCGCCCGGCCACGCCGTCGGCGGACGAGCCGGAGGTAGCGGCCGGGCTCGTGCCCACTGCGGCCGGGCTCGTGAGGCTCGGCGTCACGGCATCTGGAGCCGGCTCGCGCGGTGCCGCCGCGGCGACCGGAGCCGGCTCGGGCTCGGGCCTCGAGACCGGGACTTCTCGCTCCGGCGGCCGCGCGGGCTCGGGACTGGGCGCTGGAACGACAACCGGCGCCGGACTCGCAGGCGTGGGCGGCGCGGGCGCAGCGGCGATGCGCTCGACCGGCGGCGCCGCGCCCGCCCGCTTCGGTCCGGGGCCGCGCACACCCGCGGTGGCCGGGCGTTCCGATCGCGTTCCAAGCTTGCCCGCCGATTCGGTACTGGCCTCTAGCGCCGACAGGTCGACGATGAGCGGGCTCGAGTACGATTCGTCCGACACGAAGAGGAACAGGAGCGCGAGAAGGCCGCCGTGGACAGCGATCGACGCGCCGAGGCAGAGCAGCGACGGTCGCCCGATCATGGATGCGCGTCCAGCCAGCGCCGAATCCCGGGATCCAGCGCGGCGCGCGCCGCGCGCGCGACCACCCACCCGAAGTCGCTGATGGGTCCCCCGAAGCGATGCGGCGCGCCGCGCCCTGTCGCCGCAACGACGACCGCGTCAGTCGACGTTCCGCTGGCCATGCTCCCATCGTCGCACCGGATCTCGGCGGCGGCCACGAGCGCCGCCTTGACCTCGGTGACCGTCATGACGGCGTTGACCAGCGCCGCCGGCTCGGCCGCGCCGTCCACGACGACGATCGCATTGATGGTGGACGGCGCCCACGCCGCGACCGGCGTCGTCCCCGCCGCCACGCGGTTGGAAAGCCCGACGGTGACCATCGCGATCGCGCTCAGTCCGCGGCCTCTCACGTGGACGACCTCGGCCCGCTCGGTCCACGCGGAGGTCAGAAGGCCGACCCAC
>QHSM01000435.1 GCA_003221595.1 Candidatus Rokuibacteriota bacterium
CTCGACCTGATAGCGGAGGTCGAGGTGTGCCGTCGGCTCGTCGAGGACGAGCAGGCGTGGCTCCTGGGCGAGGGCGCGCGCGATGAACGCGCGCTGACGCTCGCCGCCGCTCAGATGATCGAACGGAAGATCGGCCAGCTCCAGGACCCCGGTCGCCTCCATCGCCGCGCGCGCGGCGGCGCGGTCGTGCCGGCTCTCGAAATAGCGACCGGGGCCATGGGGATAGCGACCCATCAGGACGAGCTCGCCGACGTTGAAGGGACACTCGGCCGGGGCGCTCTGCGGCACGACGCCCACGCGGCGCGCCAGGTCCGTGCGCGCGAACCGGCGGACGGGCACGCCGTCGAGACGGATCTCGCCGGTCGCGGGCTCGAGCACGCGCGCCACGAGCCGGATCAAGGTCGTCTTGCCCGAGCTGTTCGGCCCGATCACGCCGACCATCTCGCCTCCCGCCAGCTCCAGCGAGACGTCCGATAGCGCGAATGCGCGGCGCCCGGCCGGCGCGGGGTAGGCAAAGCTCACACGCTCGAGCTCCAGGAGCATCACACCGCTCGGATCTCGCGGACTGAGGCTCGGACGGCGGCGCGGACACGGGACGACCCCGGACGGGGGAAGGGGTCGCGTGACCACGCGGCACGCCTGCGCAAACCGCCTGCGGCTGGGCTCCATCCGGGTGCATGTTGTCCGACGCCCTCATCGAGGGAACGGGTCCCGTCGACCCCTTCCCCCGTCCGGGGTCGCCCCGTGTCCGCGACCACCGCTGAGCGCTCGAGTGTCGGCATCGGCGGGCGCGCGGGCATCAGAGGTTGGGGCGGTAGCGGGTGCGCAGGAGATAGACGAAGAACGGGGCGCCGCAGAGGGCGGTGATGACGCCGACCGACAGCTCGGCGGGTGCCACGACGTTGCGGGCGAGCGTGTCGGCGAGCAGGAGGAAGATGCCGCCACCAACGAGCGAGGCGGGCACGAGGAGCCGGTTGTCCGAGCCGAGCAGCATGCGGAGCGCGTGCGGTACGATCAGTCCCACGAAGCCGATCGGTCCCGCGAAGGCGACGACGCTCGCGGTGAGGAGCGCGGCGCCCACGAAGATCGCCAGCTTCAGCCGCGCGGCGCCGACGCCCAGCAGGAGCGCGGTCTCCTCGCCCAGCGCCATGAGGTTCAGCTCCCGCGCGTGGCGCGCGACGAGCCAGAATCCCGCTCCCGCGCAGAGCGCGAACACGCCCAATGCGCGAGGGGGAATCGGCGCGAGGTTGCCGAGCAGCCAGTGGATGACCCCGCCGAGCCGGTTGAGGTCGAGGAACGAGATGATCACCGTGATCGCCGCCGAGAAGAAGATGCCGACGATGACGCCCGCCAGCAGCAGGGTCTGGATCGACAGCTCCCGGCCGATCGCCGCGATCAGGTAGACCAGGCCCGCAGCGAGGAGCGCGCCGGCGAAGGCGAACGCGGTGAGGCCCGCGGCCTCGAGGAAGGTCCAGCCGAGCCCGACGCTCTGGCCGATCACCACCCCGAAGGCGGCGCCGCTGGTGACGCCGAGCACGGAGGGCTCGGCGAGAGGATTTCGGGTGAGCGCCTGGAACGCGACCCCCGCGACGGCGAGCGCGCCGCCGGCGAGCGCCGCGACCACGATCCGCGGCAGGCGGATCGACAGCGTCACGACTCGCTCGACCGATTCCGGGGCGGCGCGCCCGGCCAGGGCGTTCAGGACCGCGCGCGGCGAGATCGCGGCGCTTCCCACGAAGAGCGCCGAGGCGGCGATGACGATCAGCGCCGCCGTGAGGACGGCGAGCACCAGGACGAGCCGCTTCGCCGGGCTCACCGAAACGCCTCGGGATGGATCGCCCGCGCCAGCTGCTCGAGGCCGTCGGCAACCCTGGGACCGTAGCGATGCAGCAGGTCGCCGTTGACCGAGCGAAGCCGCCCGGCCTTGACGGCGGGCAGATCGCTGAGGCGACGCCACTTCTCCTCGGCGATCGCGCCGGTACCGGCCCCGTGGTTGGCCAGCAGGATGACCTCGGGGCGCCCGGCCACCGCGGACTCCAGGCTGTAGCGCGGCCACGACGCGGGATCGTCGGCGGTGAGCGAGCGGCCGCCCGCGAGCTGGATCAACTCGGTCACGATCGTGTCCCGACCGGGCACGATCAGGGGCTCCGGCCACAGCACGTAGAGGACGCGGGGGCGGTCGAACGAGCCCACGGCCCGGGTCACCGCATCGATCCGCTGCTCGAGCCGCGCCACGATCGAGCCGGCGGTCGCCTGGCGCCCCGTGAGCCCGCCGATTCCAACGATCAGCGCCTTCACCTCGGCAACGCGGTGAACCGCGACCAGATACACGGGGACTCCGAGCCGCGCGAGCTGCGTGAACGTGTCCTCGCGCGTTCCCTCCGTCGTGGCGATGACGAGATCGGGGCGGAGCGCCACCACGGCCTCGAGGCTCGGCGCGACCATCCCACCGACGCGCGGCTTGCGCCGGGCCTCCGCCGGGAAGTCGCAAAAATCGGTGACGCCGACGAGCATGTCCTCGGCCTTCAGCGCGTACAGGATCTCGGTGACGCTCGGGACGAGCGACACGATGCGCGCGGGAGGCGCCGCCAGCGTGATCTCCCGCCCGAGCATGTCGCGTGTCGTGAACGCCGCGGCGGGCGTGGCCAGCAGGAGGGCCAGCGCCAGGGCTCGCAGCGCGACGCGCGCGCCGTCAGCGCGCAGGGCTGACACCGGCGGCCTTGAAGGTCGCCATCTCGCTCCAGAGACGGGCCGCCGCGCGGGCCAGATGGATGAAGAGCGCGGCGCCGGTGCCCTCGCCGAGCCGCAGCGAGAGGTCGAGATACGGGGCGAGCCCGAGGTGATCGAGCACCGTCGTGTGGCCCGGCTCGGCGGAGCGATGCGCGGCGAACAGCACGTGCTGCGCGGCCGGCGCGAGCGCGACGGCGATCAGCGCCGCCGCCCCGGCGATGAACCCGTCGAGCACCACCGGGACACGCCGCGCGGCGCCCGCGAGGATCACGCCGACGAGCCCGCCGATCTCGAAACCGCCGACCTTCGCGAGCACGTCGAGCCCGTCCCGCGCGTCGGGCCGGTTGACCTCGAGAGCCCGGCGCACCGCGGCCACCTTGCGCGCCAGCGTCGCGTCGTCGATGCCGGTGCCCCGTCCGGTGACACGCTCGGGGGCGCCGCCGGTGAGCACCGCCGCGATCGCGCTGGCGGCCGTCGTGTTGCCGATGCCCATCTCGCCGGTGGCCAGGAGATCGGCGCCGGCGTCGAGCGCCTTCTGGGCCAGCGCCGCGCCGGTCTCGATCGCCTGGATCGCCTGCTCGCGCGTCATCGCCGGGCCCGCGGCGATGTTGGCCGTGCCCGGGCCGATCGGGCAGGCGACGAGCTCGGCCGAGCGGGTGAGCGGAGCGGCCACGCCGAAGTCGGCCACCACGAGCCGCGCCCCCGCCTGTCGCGCCAGCACGTTCACCGCGGCGCCCCCCCGCAGGAAGTTCTCGACCATCTGCGCCGTCACCACCTGGGGATACGCGCTGACGCCCTCGGCAGTCACGCCGTGATCGGCGGCGAACGTGAAGATGACGGGATGGCCGACCTCGGGCGCGCCACCGCGCAGGAGCGCCAGTCGCAGCGCGATCTCCTCGAGCCGCCCGAGGCTCCCGGGCGGCTTGGTGAGGCTGGCCAGATGACGCTCGGCCGCCTCGACTCCGCCCGGCGGGGGCGGCGCGATCGAGCCAAGCAGCTCGGCGAGGCGCGTCATGAGCCCGCTCGCGGAGTCTTGATCGTGAGCGGAATGCCCGCGACCATGAGCACCACCGTGTCGCACGCCGCCGCCACGCGCTGATTCACACCGCCCAGCAGGTCACGGAATCGCAGCCCTGCCGCGGTTTCGGGGTGCACGCCTTCACCCACCTCGTTGGACACCACGGTGAAGCTCGACCGGCGGCGGCCGATGAGCCTGGCCAGGGCGTTGGCTTCGTCGAGGATCGCGTCGTCGCGATCGCCGCGCAGCAGTCGATTCGCGACCCAGAGCGTGAGGCAATCCACGACGAACGCGTCGCACGTGCCCTCGAGCTTCTCCAGGCGCGCCACGAGCTCGAGCGGCACCTCGATCGTCGTCCAGTGCGGCGGGCGCTCCGCGCGATGCCGCGCGATACGGCGGGCCATGTCCTCGTCGAGCGCCTCGGCGGTCGCGACGAAGGCGATTCGTCCCTCGGCGGGGCTCCGCGCGACGGCGTAGCGACTCTTGCCGCTTCGCGCGCCGCCGACCACGAAGAGCGATGCGACCACTCTGCCCGGATCCTCCCGCGAAGACCGGTTGCGGATCAGCGCCCGGGCAGGTCTCCTGGCTCTCGGATCGTCCTACTCCCCGCGCCTTCCCGACCCGTTCCGGTCAGTGGCACTTGCGGGTTTCGTCCCCGATCACAGTGACGGGGTCGCGGCGGCTCGGACCGCCTTCCCTGAGGCCCTCACGGCCATCCCGAGCGCGAACAACGTGGCGAACGCTAACAAAATCGCGCACCGATCGCAACCGGCCGGCGGCCTTCAGGCATTCAGCACGTTCTCGAGGTCGCGGATGCGGCGGGAGAGGTTGACGAGCATCCGCTGCGTCAGCTCCGGGACCTCCCGCAGGAGCTGCCAGAAGTGCAGCCGGTTGATCACGAGGACGCGCAGGTCGGTCTCGGCCTTGACCGTGGCCGAGCGGGGCTCGCCGTCGAGCAGGCTCATCTCGCCGAAGAACTCGCCGGGCCGGAGACGATGGCGCTTGTGCAGCGAGAGCGCCACCAGCGCGGTGCCGTCGACGATGATGAAGAACTCGTCGCCCGCCTCACCCTGCCGGGTGAGCACGGTTCGCTCCGGAACCTCGACCACCTTCGAGATGTCGGCGACGGCACGCAGCTGGCGCAGGCTGCAGGCCTCGAAGATGGGGACGCGCTCCAGGTACCTGACCTTCTCATCGCGCGCAGTCCGGAATACCTCGAAGACGTCGCCGATCAGTTTCATGGGGTCTTCGTCTCCTTGGCCGCGTAGCTCACTGCCAGCCCGGCGCCCGCGTCCGCCTGGATCCCGTAGGGCGGCACCGGGTAGCGAAGACCGTTCCGGTCGAGCGCCGCGAGCCCCTCGATGACCTTGGGCAGGAAGCGCGGCGGAATCGCCATCAAGAGCTCGTCGTCCGCCACACCGCCGTAGCGTCGCTCCGCGTAGCACGGAATCGTGAGCGCCGGCTCTCCGGTCTTGAGCGCCTTGCCCCACGAGTCGGCGCACGCCGATTCGCCGACCGAGGTGAAGCTGAGCTTCTTGTAGCCCGTCCACTGGAGCCCGTTGATGAAGAAGATCATCTGCCCCGGCGTGCCGTAGATGAGGCAGATGTCGGGCGGATCGAGCCGCCCGGACGTCAGCGGGGCCACCGCCATGGCGCGGTAGCGGCCGTGCGGGACGCAGTCCATCGCGTGCTGATGCAGGCTGGCGTCCTCCGCGCTCTTGAACCAGACGCCGGCCATGCGGCGGCCGGACAGCCACTCGCTATCTTGTGGATGAAGCCCGATGACGGCGCCGCACTGGGCGCCGATGAGGTCGGCCATCGTGATGCCGACGGTCCACCCGAGCTGCCGGGCCTGGGCGACGATCTGATCGGTCGTGTGCCGCGCCTTCGGGCGGCGAATCTTCGGAATCGCTTCCATCGCCTCGACCGTCTCGAAGAGCTTCATCCCGATCGGTATCGAGCGCAGCCGAAGATACCGGTTGAGGCCATCCACGATCGCGTTCCAGTCGTAGCGTTCCATGACACGCTCCACCGCTCAGTGATGACCAACTATAGCTCGCACTAGTGTCCCCGCAGGCGGTCGATTTCCCGGCGCTCGCGCTTGGTCGGGCGGCCGGCACCGGGCTCGCGGAACGGCGGCGGCGCCTGGCGCGACCGCGGGGGCTCGGGAGGGGTCAGATCCTCGAAGAGCTTCCGAGCGGCCTCCGCCGATCCGCGCCGCTCGCCGACGCCGACGACCTTCAGGATGCGACGTCGTCCGCGCGGGAGACTCACCTCGATACGATCGCCGGTGCGGACGCGCCTGGCCGGCTTCGCCGCCTCCGCGTTGATGTCCACCTTGCCGCCGTCGCACGCGGTTGAGGCGAGGCTTCGCGTCTTGAACACCCGCGCGGCCCAGAGCCACTTGTCCACGCGGATCGAATCAGAGGAGGGCTGCATCCGGAGACGGTATCATAGCGCCAAAGGAGCGGCGGACAATGAGACGGCTCGTCGTGGTGGTGCTCCTGCTCGTTCTCACGATGGCGGCCTGGGCGGCCGACACCGTGATCGACGACTGGAAAAGTCAGAAGCTCGGTGCCCACGGCGTCCCCGACGGCTGGCTGGGCGGCCAGACCTGGGGTCTGCCCCAGTACGACATAACGATCGAGGAGAACGAGGGCCATCGCGTCCTTCATCTGAAGAGCAAGATCGAGAGCTCGGCGATCCGCCGGGACATCAGAGGCCGGGTCACTCTCAAGGAGACGCCGGTCCTCGAGTGGACCTGGAAGGTCATCACGCTGCCGAAGGGCGGCGACTGCCGGAAGAAGAGCGCCGATGACCAGGCGGCGCAGATCTATATCGTCTGGCCGCGCTTCCCGGAGGCGGTACGGTCGCAGATCATCGGATACATCTGGGACTCGACCGCGCCGGCCGGCAGCATCGTGAAGAGCGAGAAGACTTCGACCGTCACGTACGTCGTGATGCGGTCCGGCGCGGCCGATCTGGGGAAGTGGATCACCGAGCGGCGCAACGTGGTCGAGGACTACAAGAAGATCTACGGATCCCAGCCCGACAATCCGGGGTACATGGTGATCGCCATCGACTCCGACGACACCACGTCGTCCGCGGAATCGCTCTTCGGCTCGGTCCTCTTCCGGGCGCTCTGACGGGTCGGGGCTAGCTGTGAAGTCTCAAGAGAATGTCCATCCGAGGCCCCTTCTCTGCGATGGTGGTTGTCGCCAAACGACCAACCATGCGAGGGAGGTGCCCCGGATGGACGTGCAC
>QHSM01000436.1 GCA_003221595.1 Candidatus Rokuibacteriota bacterium
GCTTGGCGTAGTGCGCCAGCTCGTCGCGCTCGTGCTCGCGGACTCTCAGATTTTCGTCGCGCAGGCCGTAGCGCTTGAACCACGCGAGGCAGTCCTCGATCCACCGGTCGTGCCAGTACTCGTCGGCCGGCCGGCCGTCGACACGATCGTTCGGGTTGACGAAGAACTCGATCTCCATCTGCTCGAACTCACGAGTCCGGAAGATGAAGTTGCCCGGCGTGATCTCGTTGCGGAACGATCGACCGGCCTGCGCGATCCCGAACGGCAGCTTCAGTCGCATCGACTGCAGGACGTTGTCGAAGTTCACGAACATCGCCTGGGCGGTCTCCGGACGCAGGTAGGTGAGCGCGGCGTCCTCCTCGACGGGGCCCATGAACGTCTTGAACATGAGGTTGAACTGCCGGGGTGCGGTCA
>QHSM01000437.1 GCA_003221595.1 Candidatus Rokuibacteriota bacterium
CGTGGTCGGCGCGGAATCGCCGCCGGCACTCGCGGCAGTCGACCATGGGGTCGGTGAAGTGGTCCAGGTGGCCACTGGCCTTCCAGACGGTGGGATGCATGAGGATCGACGCGTCGATCCCCACCATGTCGGCGCGGGTCTGCACGAAGTCGCGCCACCACACGCGCTTGATGTTGTTCTTGAGCTCCACGCCGAGCGGGCCATAGTCCCAGCACGAGCCCGTACCGCCGTAGATCTCGCTCGACTGGAAGACGAAGCCGCGGCGCTTGCAGAGAGATACCAGCACGTCCATGTTCATAGACTCGCCTCGTCTCGGGCGGCGGCTCGCCCCGCCATGCTCATCGACTCGCGGCTAGTGCCCACCCTCATAGACTCGCTCCGCCGTCAACGGCGGAGCGCCGGACGAAGGCAACAGTCGCTGGACCTCGCGCTGGAACCGGCTCGAGCGCGGCGGATGACCGATCAGGCGCGCGACCTGCGCTTCCAGCACCGCGGCGAGCTCGGTCTCGGTGCGCGCGAGCGGCATCGCCAGCGCCTCCTCCCACGACAGAGACCGGAGACGCTCGGCCGCGTTGATCGTCGCCGGCGAGATGGGCAGGGTGCCGGCGGCGCTGGCGGGCGCGCAGGCTTCGCAGACCAGCCCACCCTCGCCGAGCGACGGGCGCGGGAACGGATAGGCCCGACCGCAATCGACACACGCGTCGAGCCTCGGCCGGTGGCCGAGCGCCTCGATGCATCGCACCCCGAAGCAGATCGCCACGCGCGCCGGCGGCCGCGAGCCCTCGAGGGCTCGGAGACCGCGGACCAGGAGGCTGAAGAGGGCGACGTGCCGATCGCGCTCCGCGGTCAGCCGCGCCATGCACTCGACGATCCAGGCCGCCTGCGCCAGCGTCTCCAGATTCTCGCGAAGCCGGTTGAAGGGTCGCGTGATGTCGAAGTGGTCGATACGGACCAGCTCGCTCCGGCCGGTATCGAAGAAGATGAGCTCTCCGAGCGTGCAGAGCTCCAGCGCGCTCCCGAATCTCGAGCGCATTCGCCGGGCCGATTTCGCGACGCCCCGGATCTTTCCGAAATCGCGCGAGTAGAACGTGACGAGCCGATCGCTCTCGCCGAGCGGGAACGACCCGATCACCACGGCCGCGGACTTCCCGAGCCCCATCAGGACGTCAGCCGAAACCCGAACTCGCGAAGTGCCCGTTCGTCCCGGCGCCAGTGCCGGCGGACCTCCACGGTCGACTGGAGGAACACCTTGATCCCGAAGAACGATTCGAGGTCGCGCCGGGCCGCCGTGCCGATCCGCTTCAGCATCGCCCCGCCCTTGCCGATGAGAATCCCCTTCTGGGATTCCTGCTCGACGAAGACGGTTGCCCGGACGTAGAGACACGCCGGGCTCTCCCGCTCCGTGAGCTCCTCGACCCGAACCGCGACCGCGTACGGCACCTCCTGGTGCGTCAGGTGAAAGACCTTCTCGCGGATCATCTCGGCCACGTAGAACGTCTCGGGCTGGTCGCTCGTCGCGTCGGCCGGGAAGAACGGCGGGTGCTCCGGCAGGCGACGAACGATCAGCTCGCGCAGCCGATCGCAGTGCGTCCCGTCCAGCGCCGAGATCGGCACGATCTCCGCGAACGAATGGCTACGGCGCCAGGTCTCGATGAGCGGGAGCATCCGGCTCTTGGGCCGGACACGGTCGGCCTTGTTCAGGACGCAAAAGGCCGGCCCCGGGTACGCGCGGAGCGGCTCGAGGACAAGCGCGTCGGGACCATCGTCGGCCGAGGCGTCGACCACGAGACAGACGAGGTCGACGTCCTCGACGGCGCGCCGCGCGGTCTTCAGCATGAAGTCGCCGAGCTTGCCCTCGGCCGGATAGAGCCCGGGCGTGTCGACGAAGATGACCTGCGCGCCCGGGAGGTTCTTGATGCCGGTGATGCGGTTCCGGGTCGTCTGCGGCCGCGGCGAGACGATCGAGAGCTTCTCACCGACGAGACGGTTCAGGAGCGTCGACTTCCCGGCGTTGGGGCGCCCGATGAGCGACACGAACCCGGACTGGTGGGTCATTGGAGCGGGGTCCTCGAGGCCGGCTCTTTTCGAGGGTGGCCTGAGATAGACGCGACCCGGCCCCGCCGCGCCAGCTTCACCCGGCTCGGCATCGCCCGTTTCAGCCGGCTCCCCGGCGCCTGTTCTGTCCGTTCGGGGTCTTGCAGCAGGCCCTGCCATAACTGTGCGGGCAGCCAGCGACGGCCGGCCGAGAGGATCTCGCGCTCGCGCCCGTGCATGAGGGCGGCCTCGACCGGATCGCGGTCGTCGTAGCCGACCAGATGAAGCACGCCGTGGGTGACGAGCAGATCCAGCTCGGTCGCGAGCGGAACCTCGAGGCGGCGTGCCTGGCGCGCGGCCGTCTCCGCCGAGATCACGATCTGCCCGACGAGCGGCACCGCGACGCCCGGCGCCTCGAGCGGGAACGCCAGCACATCGGTACGCCGGGCGACGCCACGGTGCCGAGCGTTGAAACGCCGTATCGCCGCGTCGTCGACGACGAGCACGTCCACATCACCCGCGGCGCGCCCGACGGCCGCGAGGGCGCGGCCCGCCGCCCGCGCGAGCCGCGCCGACGAGACGGGCGCCGCGCGCTGGCGATTCGCAACCGCGACGGGCATCAGGCCGGAGTCGGCGGCGATCCGCGATCGCCTTTGCGGGCATCGTGGGCGTCGTAGGCGCGCACGATCGCCGACACGAGCTGATGCCGAACCACGTCGCCATCGTCGAAGTAGACGAAGCGGATGCCCGGGACGCCCCGCAGCACCGACTGCACCTCGATCAGCCCCGAGCCGCGCGACGCCGGCAGATCCACCTGGGTCACGTCGCCGGTGATCACCATCTTCGAGTTGAAGCCGAGGCGGGTCAGGAACATCTTCATCTGCTCGGCGGTGCTGTTCTGGGCTTCGTCGAGGATGATGAACGAGTCGTTCAGCGTCCGGCCCCGCATGTAGGCGAGCGGCGCGATCTCGATCGCCCCCTTCTCCATGAAGGCCGTCACCCGCTCCGTCTCGAGCATGTCGTAGAGGGCATCGTAGAGCGGCCGCAGGTAGGGGTGAACCTTCTCGTAGAGATCGCCCGGGAGGAATCCCAGCCGCTCTCCGGCCTCGACCGCCGGCCGCGTCAGCACGATGCGCGCGACTTCGCGCTTCATGAGCGAGGCGACCGCCATCGCGACGGCGAGAAACGACTTGCCGGTGCCCGCCGGCCCGATCGCGAACACCATGTCGTGACCGCGGATGGCGTCGACGTACCGCTTCTGGTTGACCGACTTCGGCGCGACCCACTTCTTGCGCGACGGCACCGCGATCGCGTCCGCGAACACCGTCTTCAGGTCGGCCTGGTCGTCGTCCGAGAGCATGCGGAGGGCCGCGCGGACCTCGCCGGCGCGGAGCGGGGTGCCGGTCCGGACCAGCTCCGCCAGCTGGACCAGCGCGCGCTCGGCCTTCTTCACCTGACGCTCGTCGCCCTTGACCATGATGTCGTGGCCGCGGGCGACGATCCGGACGTCGAGCTCCGTCTCGAGCGTGCGGAGGTGATCGTCGTTGCGCCCGAGAAGCGGGAGCAGGTCGAGGTCGGGGGCCAGCGAGATCCGGCGCGTGATCGCGGTAGTTTCACTCAACGTCGGGAACTCCCTTCACCGTCTGCGTTCGGCAGATCGAGCTTGATGTGCAGCTCCTTCAGCCGCTCCGGCGCTACGGGGCCGGGGGCCTGCATCAGAAGATCCTGCGCCTGCTGGTTCATCGGAAACGCGATGACCTCCCGGATGTTCGTCTCCCCGGCCAGGAGCATGACGATCCGGTCGATACCGGGCGCCGAGCCGCCGTGCGGCGGGGCGCCGTACTTGAACGCGTTCAGCATTCCGCCGAAGCGGGCCTCGACCTCGTCACGCCCGTACCCGGCGATCGCGAATGCCCGGTACATGATGTCCGGGCGGTGGTTCCGAATCGCTCCGCTCGACAGCTCGACGCCGTTGCAGACGATGTCGTACTGGAAGGCCTTGATCGTCAGCGGGTCGGCTTTCTCCAGCACCTCGAGGCCCCCCTGCGGCATCGAGAACGGGTTGTGGCTGAACTCGATCTTCTTGGTGTCCTCGTTCAGCTCGTACATCGGGAAATCCGTCACCCAGCAGAACCGAAACGCGTTGGGCTCGATCAGCCCGAGCTCCTCGCCCAGTCGCAGCCGGACGCGGCCGGCCAGTCTCTCGGCCGCCGGCTTGCCGTCACACACGAAGAAGCAGGCGTCCCCGTCCCGCGCGCCGGTCGCGGCGGCGAGCTGGGCCAGCCGGTCCGCGTCGAGGAATCGCGCGATGGGGCCGCGCGCGCCGCCGTCGGCCAGGATCACGTAGCCGAGGCCCGGCGCCCCCTGCTCGCGGGCCCACTGCCCGAGCTTGTCGAAGAAGCTCCGGGGCTGCGCCGCCGCCCCCGGCGCCCGCACCGCCCGTACCACCGCGCCGGACGCGACCGGGGTGGCGAACGCCGAGAAGGTCGAGCCGCGGAACACCTCGGTGACATCCGCGATCAGGAGAGGATTCCGCAGATCGGGCTTGTCGCTGCCGTACTTCGCCATCGCCTCGCCGAACGGGATCCTTGGGAACGGCGGCGGCGTCACCGCGGCGCCCTCGGCGAACTCCACGAACACCCCGTGCAGAACCGGCTCGAGCGCCGCGAAGACGTCTTCCTGGGTGACGAACGCCATCTCGACGTCGAGCTGGTAGAACTCGCCGGGGGACCGGTCCGCGCGGCCGTCCTCGTCGCGAAAGCAGGGCGCGATCTGGAAGTACCGGTCGAAGCCCGACGTCATCAGGAGCTGCTTGAACTGCTGCGGCGCCTGCGGGAGCGCATAGAACTTTCCGGGATGGACCCGGCTCGGCACCAGGTAGTCCCGCGCCCCCTCGGGCGAGCTCGAGGTCAGGATGGGTGTCTGGAACTCCATGAAGCCCGACTCGATCATCCGGCGGCGGATCGACGCGATGACGCGGCTGCGGAGCACGATGTTCCGGTGGAGCCGCTCGCGCCGGAGGTCGAGGAAGCGATAGCGCAGGCGGGTTTCCTCGGGAAGCTCGGTGTCGCTGTTAACCGGCAGCGGGAGCGGATCCGCGGTCGACTGGATCGTCAGCTCGCCGACGGCCACTTCCACCTCACCCGTCGCCAGCCGCGGGTTGATGGCATCCGGCGCGCGCGCGACCACCTGGCCGGTGACGGTGATCACGCTCTCGAGACGGAGCGCCTCGGCCGTCTTGAGCAGCGGGCTCGCGCCGTCGAGCACGCACTGGACCACTCCGTAGTGATCGCGAAGATCGAGGAACAGCACGTTGGCGTGGTCGCGCTTGCGGTGGAGCCAGCCGGAGAGCCGAACCGTGAGACCGGTGTGCTCGCGCCGGAGCTCGCCGCACGTGTGCGTGCGGAGGCTATGCATCGGCGCCACCCGCGCTCTCGGTACGCCGGACCAGCGTCTTCACCTCCGGCGACTGGCCGGGCCGGAACACCGCGTAGGAGCCGAAGCCTTCGCCCGCCAGATCGTCGAGCTGCCGGGCCAGATTCTTTCGCTTCAGCGTCAGCGAGACGGTCCCCTCCCGTCCGCGCAGGCGTCCGGCCTCCGCGGCGACCTCGGCGAGCGGGTCAGCGGGCTCGAACAGGAAGGCGACCCGGTCGCGCTCCGATCGCACCTGGTCGCTCTTGCCCTCGAGGATCGACACGACCCGCTCGAACCCGATCGAGAAGCCGCAGGCCGGAACATCCTGGCCGAGCAGGCGGCCGACCATCCGGTCGTAGCGGCCGCCGCCGGCGATGGATCCGCCGTAGTCGCCGTACGCCGCCTCGAAGATCGGGCCCGTGTAGTACCCCATTCCTCGGACCAGCGAAGCGTCGAACCCGACCGTGAAGCGACCACCGGCCTCCTGTCCGACCGCGCGAAGAATCATGCGCAGGCTCTCGACCGCGTCGCTCGTGGCCGGGACGACCTGCGCCAGCCGCTGGAGCGAGCTCGACGACTCGCCGTCGGCCGACAGGACCATGGCAAAGAGCTTCGAGATCGCGCCGGCGTCGTGGCCGGCATCGCGCAGCTCCCGCTCGACTCCCTCGCGCCCGATCTTGTCCAGCTTGTCGAGCGTGATGAAGAAATCGCCGTGGCGGCTGGGCTCGACGCCGCAGAAGGTCGCCATCGCGCTCAGGATCCGTCGGTCGTTCAGGCGGATACGCGGACGCTCGAGCCCGAGCTCGATGAGCGCCTCCGCGGTCGCCAGGATGAGCTCGACCTCGGCGATCTCGGAGACCACGCCCAGGATGTCGATGTCGCACTGGGTGAACTGCCGGAAGCGGCCCTTCTGCGGGCGCTCGGCGCGCCAGACCGGCCCGATCTGGATCGCCTTGAACGGGTCGGGCAGCTCGGCTCGATGGTGGGCATAGTACCGCGCGAGCGGTACCGTCAGATCGAAGCGCAGCCCGAGATCGGCGAGATCATCTTCGCGGGCGGTCGCGGCGTCGAGCTTGGCGCCGCGCTTGAGAACCTTGTAGATCAGCTTCTCGTTCTCGCCGCCGCCGCTGCCCTGTAGGAGGCGCAGATTCTCGAGGGCCGGCGTCTCGATTCGCCGAAAGCCGTACCGCCGGTAGGTCGCCAGGATCGTCGCGGTCGCGCGGTCCCGAAGCTCCACCTCGGCGGGAAGCAGGTCCTTCATGCCGCGCGATGGCGCCGTGTCGAACTTCACCGGGACGCCTCGGACAGGCCGACCGAGGTCGAGCGATTCCTGAGAATCGCGGTCCGGTATTGACGGATCATCCGGGAAGGCGCGACGAGAGTCAGGGGGACGGGCGGACGCGTGCCGGCGTCACTCCGCGGTCGTCATGATGATTGTCGTCTCGCCCTGGGTATTGAGGAAGTTCGTGTTGCGAGCCACCGCGGCGACGAGGGCCGGATTGCCGTCTCCGGTAACGGCGCCGAGGGCCACCACGGTGCCCTCGAAGCCGGAGTTGACCGCCTGGAAGCGGTAGCCGCCTGGACCCTTGTAGACGACGGCCAATCGGCCCGGAAACTGGTTCTGTGGCACGACGATCTCCTCGACCCCGTCGCCGTCCAGATCCACCGACAGCGGCATCGGCTCGGGAGAATAGATATAGGTCCGACCGCCCCGCTCCACTTGCCGCTCCACGCCGAGCTTGATGAGGCCGCCGCCGACCTGGGACGAGGAGCGAAACGTGTCTTCGTTGCCGAGCGCGATCCTTAACCGGTTGTTCTCGTCGATGAAGGCCAGCGCCCGCGTCCCTTTGCCCGAGATGTTGCTGAACGTCGCGCCGGTCGCGCGGAAGGTGCTGGGCACGCGAACTCTTCCGTCGGCCACGAGTCGGCCGTTGCTCAGCGTCATCCGCGTGGCGTCGCCCTGCTTGAAGAAGCCGTTCTCGGCGAATGATTGCGCCCAGAGGATTTTTCTCGCGCCATCGCCGGCCGGATCCACGGCCAGCAAGATCTCGTTCACGTCCTCCACCGCGACGACCGGCTTGCTGTCCTTCGTCGTCAGGATCAGCGAGTTGACCAGGATGGCCTGGATCGGGTGGAAGCGGTTCACCACCACGTAGGGGGCACCGTCGTCGGCCAGCTCGGCGAGCTGAACGCTGAAGACGCGCGCCTTCGAGTCGGTGCGGAACGTCCATTCGGGCTCGAGCACGCGCTCGGCGGTGATCCGGTACAGGTAGACGCGATCGCCGTCCGTGAGCGCCAGCCGTGCGATCCTGTCCTTCGACCCGACGGCAACGTCCATGGAGACGACGAGGAACGGGAACTTCGCGACCTCCTTCAGCGTGATGCTCGACTCGCCGCTCGAGTATGCGCCGGCGTCGAGATCCCCGAAGAGGAGCCGGGCCAGAAACGACCGCTGGGGCGCCGCGGGCTGGTCCTTCCTGTTCCCTGCGGAGAAATCACCCTTGGCGCCGGTCGGCTTGACGGTCGGCGGTACGAAGAGCGCGGTGGACAGCCGCGTCGTCACGCCGGGTGCGCCGAAGAGCCGAACGTCCATGTAAGGCTTGGCCTGAACGCGGGTGAACGCGACGATGAGCAACTGATCCACCTTGAATTGCTCGACGACCGGGTCGAGACCCTTGCCGGCCAGGATGTCGCTGCGCTTGATGCCCTGTTGGGCGAGCCAGACGCCGATCGCGTCGCCCGGATTGATCTGGAACCGGCCGCTCCGGGTGAGCGCGTCGACGATCTCGCGCATCGCCGCATCGGCCAGCGCTTCCCTCACGCCCGCCTCGATGATCGGCACCACCGTCAGCTTGATCTTGCCCGCCGAGATGCGAGCCCGATCGCCGGGCTGGACCTCGCTGCCCTGGCTCGCCGTGCCGGTCGAGTACGCTTCGAACACTTCGCGGATCGCCAGCCGGCCGACGGCCTGCTCGGTCCGGCCCAGGATCTCCCCGGTCTTGGGATGGCGGAGCTCCCGTCCCTGGCGATAGAGCGAAAGCTCGACGTTCGGGACGAGACCGTCGCGGCTGCCCACCGCGAGCGTGACCGTGCTGCCCTGCACCTCGATCACCTCGCCGTCGACCTTTGGAAACAGCGCCAGGACTTGATCGACGACGACGCCTATTGAAGGCGCCGACTCTGTCTGGGCTCCCGAGGTGCCGCTGCCTCCAACGGCGATCAGGCCGGCCAAGACGAGGATCCGCGCCAGGTGACGGCTCATGCAGTCACTTCCGCCAGCATCAGCCCGAGGCTAGCCCACGGGGTAGGGAGAGTCAAGGAATGGGGAAATGAAACGGGGCATGGGCGATACCGCCGCCCATGCCCCGCGGTCCCTGCCGAACTAACGAGAAGCTAGAACGCGAGCCGGACCCGCGCCGCCAGCGTGTAGGCGTCCTGCGCGGACTTCTTTCGGGCCAGGTTCGCGTTACAGGTCGCCGCGCCGCCGATGCA
>QHSM01000791.1 GCA_003221595.1 Candidatus Rokuibacteriota bacterium
CAGGTCGAGGACGACGTGCTCCGCCGGATGGAGCAGGGGGGCAAGGGCCGGGTCGACATCGCCTGGGGCGGCGCCGTCGAGCACATCCTCTGCAACTTCACCGACCCGCTGCGCGAGGTGGACGGCGAGCGGTCGAGCCTCAAGGCGCCGCACCCCTTCCTGACCGACCTGAGCGTGCGCACGGCGCTGAGTCTCCTGGTCGATCGCGCTTCGGTCCAGGAGCAGATCTACGGCCGGCTCGCGCAGGCGACCGCGAACTACCTGAACGCGCCGGCGCAGTTCCGGTCACGGAACACGCGCTGGGAGTTCAGCGTCGAGAAGGCTGCCAAGGTCCTCGACGACAGCGGCTGGAAGCGCGGCGCCGACGGGATTCGGAGCAAGGACGGCAAGCGGCTGCGCATGCTGTTCCAGACCGCGATCAATGCGCCGCGCCAGAAGACGCAGGCGATCGTGAAGCAGGCGGCGGCCCGGATCGGCATCGATATCGAGCTGAAGTCGATCGTGCCCGCCGTGTACTTCTCGACCGACCCGGCCAACCTCGACACGTCCTCGCACTTCACCGCCGATCTGCAGATGTACAGCTTCAACTCCGGATCGCCGGACCCGCAGCGATTCATGGATCCCTTCGTGTCGTGGGAGGTCTCGCAGAAGGACAACAAGTGGGCCGGCCGCAACGCGACCCGCTGGCGCAACGACGACTACGACCGGTTCTTCCGGGCTGCCGAGACGGAGATGGATCCGGTCAAGCGCGCCGCCCACTTCATCCGGATGAACGACCTGCTCACCCAGAACGTGGTGATCGTGCCGTTTCTGTGGCGCGGCAACGCGTCCGCGGTCTCGAACCGGCTCCAGGGCACCGAGATCAGCGGCTGGGACTCGAACTGCTGGAACATCGCCCACTGGTACAAGACCGCCTAGGACGGAGGCCGTACCGATGAAGCTCAGCACCGACCGCATCCTGACCACGCACACCGGAAGCCTTCCCCGCGCCCAGGACCTGACGACGACGCTCGAGGCGCTCGACGCCGGCACCATGCCCGATCCGGCGGCCTTCGAGACGCGCGTGCGCCGCGCGGTCGGCGACATCGTCCGGCAGCAGATCGACGCCGGCGTCGACATCGTCAACGACGGCGAACAGGGGAAGGTCGGCTACTCCACCTACGTGCGGCATCGCCTCACCGGCTTCGACGGGAAGGCGGGGGTGCCGGGGCGCGCCGACTGGGCCGACTTCCCCGAGGCGGC
This sequence comes from Candidatus Rokuibacteriota bacterium, assembly GCA_003221595.1. Taxonomy (GTDB): domain Bacteria; phylum Methylomirabilota; class Methylomirabilia; order Rokubacteriales; family CSP1-6; genus AR31. Next base: position 1,243 of record QHSM01000791.1, read on the forward strand.
CGCGCGCGGCGAGCGGCGCTCGACGATCCTGCGGCCGTCGTGCAACGGGCCGATCGCGCACTTCATGAAGAACGAGCACTACCCGAGCCGGGATGCGTATCTGGCGCGCCTCGCCGACGTCATGAAGGAGGAGTACGACGCGATCCATCGCGCCGGGTTCGTGCTGCAGATCGACTGCCCCGACCTGGCGATGGGGCGGCACCTCATGTTCCACGAGCTGAGCAACGCCGAGTTCCTGAAGGTCGCTGCGGCCAACATCGAGGCGCTCAATCACGCCCTGCGTGACATCCCGGCCGATCGGATGCGCCTGCACCTCTGCTGGGGCAACTACGAGGGCCCGCACCATCGCGACATCCCGCTGCGCGAGCTCCTGCCGGTGGCGCTGAAGGCCAAGCCCCAGGCGCTCTCCTTCGAGGGGGCAAACCCGCGCCACGAGCACGAGTGGGTCGTGTTCCGCGAGATCCGCCTGCCCGACGACCGGGTGATCATTCCCGGGGTGCTCGACTCGACGACCAACTTCATCGAGCACCCGGAGCTGGTCGCCCAGCGTCTCGTCCGCTACGCCGAGATCGTCGGCCGCGAGCGGGTGATCGCCGGCACCGATTGTGGATTTATGACGTTCGCGCGGTCGGTCAACCAGGTGGAGCCCGAGATCGCGTGGGCCAAGTTCCAGGCGATGGCCGAGGGCGCGCGGATCGCATCGAAGCAGCTGTGGCGTTAGTGGTAGTGCGAGCCGCAGGCCGTCGCGGGGCTGGGGCCCCGCCGGCCGAGGCGAGCCTATGAACTGGAGGACCTCATGATTCCCGACGAGATCGACGTTCCCCACGCCATCGTCCGCGTCCTCGAGGAAGCGGGCATCCAGTTCGTCTTCGGCATGCCCGGCGGCGACACCGGGCGCATCTTCGACGCGCTCCACGACTCGAAAGCGATCCAGACGGTCCTGGTCCGCCACGAGCAGGTGGGCTCCATCATGGCGGAGATGTACGGCCGGCTCACCGGCAAGCCCGGCGTCATCATGGGCCAGGGCATCTTTCTCGCGTGTAACGCGCTCTTCGGCACGCTCGAGGCCGTGAAGGGCGCCTCGCCGATGCTGCTGCTCGGCGACTTCACGGACATGGCGCCCTTCATGCACCACTCGCCCTACCAGTCGGGCACCGGCGAGCACGGCAATCACGATCTGCGCAACCTGCTCTCGAGCGCGACCAAGTACACCGCGGCCGTCTCGGAGCCGAAGCAGGCCGTGCAGACGATCCAGCTCGCCATCAAGCACGCGACCACGGGCACGCCGGGTCCGGTGGCGGTCGTCTTCAGCAGCCGCTCGCTCGGCGGCACCGTGAAGACCCGGCGTCCGCCCCGGGTTCATGAGACGTCTCGACATCTGGCTCACGGGCAGGCGAAGCCCGCGGCGTCCGACGTGACGCAGGTGGCCGACGCGCTCCTGGCCGCCTCCAGCCCGGTGATCCTCGCCGGCAACGGCGTGCACGCCGCGCGCGCCTGGACCGAGCTCGCCGAGCTGGCCGATCTGCTGGCGATTCCGGTGGCGACCACGGCGACCGGCAAGAGCGCCATGGCGGAAGTGCACCCGCAGGCGCTCGGCGTCTTCGGGAACTGGGGCCAGGCGGTGGCCAACGAGGTGGTCTCGAACGCCGACGCGGTGCTGGTCGTCGGCTCGCGCCTGGCGCCGAC
>QHSM01000438.1 GCA_003221595.1 Candidatus Rokuibacteriota bacterium
CGCCAAGGTCATCATGATCAGCGGCACCGCGAACGAGGACGTCCTCAAGCGGTCGCTCGCCTTCGGCGCTCACGACTTCGTCACCAAGCCGTTCGAGATCTCGAGCCTCTCGCGGGCTCTCGAGACAGCGCTGGCGATGCGTCGGCTCGAGACGGGGCCGACGGGCGCCAGCTGATCCGCTGACCCCGGCCGCCACGCCGGGCTCAGCCTGGCCATCGCCGCGGTGACGCTCGGCGTTCTCGTCTCCTGTCGCGTCGGCGCGCGCGGTCGACCTCTTCACGGGCGCGTCGTTCGGCGCCATCTGGGGCTGGATCACGCTCGCGGTGGGGCCGGGGGAGGCGCTCGGCGTGTGGCTCGGCGGCCGGAGCTTCGACGTGCGGGGGAGCTATCTCCCGGCGTTCGGGTTCGTCTGGCTGGCGCTCGCCGCCGGCGTCGTCTCGATGTGGCGCGTGCGCGCCGCGCCGGCCGGCAGCGCGGGGCCGCGCGCGGGCGAGTAGTGTAACATTGGGAGGTCATGGCTGATTCGAAGCCGGCGGCCTACAGCGCGCCCGCCGCGCAGGCTCTCGTTTCCCCGATCGCCGATCGCGTCCGACCCAACGCGAAGCTGATCGCGCTTCTGTCGCTCGGACATTTCGTCGTCGATCTCAATCAGGGATCGCTGCCGGCGTTCCTGCCGGTTCTCAAGGCGGCCCATCAGCTCTCGTACGCCTCGGCGGCGACGATCGTGCTCGCGGCGAACGTCGCCGCGTCGCTGGTGCAGCCGCTCTTCGGCTATTTCGCCGATCAGACGGCGCGGCGCTGGATGCTGCCGGCCTCGGTACTCCTGACCGGCGTGGGGTTCGCGCTGATGGGTCTGGCGCCCGACTACACGGCGCTGATCGCGCTGGTGGTCGCGATGGGGCTCGGCGTCGCCGCCTACCACCCGGAAGCGTACAAGGCGGCAACCAGCGTGGCCGGTGAGCGCAAGGCGACGGCGCTGTCGTGGTTCTCGCTCGGCGGCAACGTCGGCGTCGCGCTGGGCCCGCCGGTCATCACGGCCCTGGTGACGGCGCTCGGCCTCGGCGGAAGCCTCGGCCTGCTGGCGCCGACCGTCGTCGTGGCGGCGCTGCTGCTCGCCGCGCTGCCCGGGCTCACGCAGACCGCGGCGCGCCCGGCCGCCGGCGCCGCCGCGGCGCGCGGCGTCAACATGCCCGGCGCGATGGCGGTGCTGATCCTCGTCGTCACGATTCGCTCGTGGACGAGCCTCGGCTTCACGACGTTCGTACCGTTCTACTACGTCGACACGCTGGGCGCCGACCCGCGGCTGATCGGCCCGCTGCTCTTCGTCTTCCTCGGCGCCGGCGCGGCCGGCACCGTGGTGGCGGGGCCGCTCGCCGACCGGTGGGGCGCGCGCGCGTTCACGAAATGGGTGCTGCTCGCGGCGATGCCGTTCGGCATGCTCTTCCTGATGACCCGGGGCGTGCTCGCCTTCGTCATGCTCGGTCTGTTCGGCGCGATCCTGACGTCGAGCTTCTCCGTGTCGATCGTGCTCGGGCAGGCCTACCTGCCGCGCAACTCCGGGACCGCCTCGGGCCTGATCGTCGGCTTCGCGATCGGCGCCGGCGGCCTCGGCGTGACGGCGCTCGGCTGGGTGGCGGACCGGTTCGGATTGCCCGCGGCGCTCTGGATCAGCGCCGCGACGCCGCTGGCGGCGTTCGTGGCGGCCCGCTTTCTGCCGGCGCCGCGCGCCCTCGACACCCGGTGAACGACGGGCTTCCCTTCCAGGACGGTGAGCAGGTCCTGCTCATCGATCAGCGCGGCAAGCGACACCTGATCTTTCTCCGCAAGTCGGAGACGTTCCACTCCGACCGCGGCTGGGTGCCGCACGACGCGGTGATCGGCCAGCCCGAGGGCAGCTGGGTGCGGAGCTCGATGGGGCTTCGCTACGTCGCGCTGCGCCCCACGCTGGCGGAGTACGTCCTGGAGATGCCGCGCGGCGCCCAGGTCATCTATCCCAAGGACCTGGCCATGATTCTTTTCTGGGCCGACATCTATCCCGGCTGCCGCGTGCTGGAGGCCGGGACCGGCTCCGGCGCCCTGACGCTCGCCCTTCTGAGAACCGTCGGTCCGGAGGGTCGAGTCATCACTTACGAGCAGCGCGACGAGTTCGCGCGACGGGCGCTCGCCAACATTCACATGCGACTCGGCGAGGTGGCCAATCTGATGGTCCGGCTCAGGCCCGTGGAAGACGGTCTCCCCGAGGAGGAGCCGGTCGACCGCGTCCTGCTCGATCTGCCCGAGCCGTGGAAGCTCACGAGCCTGGTCGCGGCCGCGCTGCGACCGGGCGGGATCTTCCTCTGCTACGTGCCGACCATCGTGCAGTCGCACCAGATCGCGGAGGCGCTCCAGCGCGAGCCCCACTGGGCGCTCGTCGAGACCTTCGAGACGCTTTATCGGCCCTGGAACATCGAGGGCCAATCGGTTCGTCCGTTCCACCGGATGGTCGCTCATACCGGATTCATCACCGTGGCGCGGCGGGTCGTGCCCGAGGAGGGCGGGTCGGGCGCGCGCCTGCGGCGCCAGGAGTTCGAGGGCTAGCCGATGATCACGGTGATGCGGCGGTACCGGAAGTCGCTTCAGATCGGCCTCCTGGTCGTGATCGCCGCGTTCGTCGCCTCGCTGTTCGTGTTCGGCTCGAGCGGCTCGCGCATGGGCGGCGGCGAGGCGCGAGACCGGGTCGCGACGGTCAACGGCGAGAGCATTCCGATCGAGCGCTTTCAGCGGCGCTATCAGTCGTACCTCGAGGCGTACGCGCAGATGTACCGGGACCGCTTCACGAACGAGCTGGCCGAGCGCCTCGGGCTGCCCCTGCAGGTCGTCGGTGACCTCGTCCAGGAGGCGCTGATCGTGCAGCGCGCACAGGCCGAGGGGCTCGCCGTGACCGACGAGGAGCTGAACGCCCGGATCCACGCGATTCCGGGTTTCCAGGAGAACGGGCGGTTCTCGCTCAAGCGCTACCAGGAAATCCTCAAGCGGCGCGGGTTCAACCCGGCCGCGTTCGAGGTCGAGATCCGGCGCGAGCTGACGCGTGCCAAGGTGGAATCGGCCGTCCGCAGCGGCGTCAAGGTATCGGAGACCGAGCTCGAGCAGGCCTTCCGGATGCGCCGCGAGGAGGTCCGCGCGGCGTGGGCCCTGGTCGAGCTGGCGCCCATGGTGGCCGCCGCGAGCGCCACCGACGAGGAGCTCGCCACGTATCTCGCGAGCCACCCCGACGAGTTCCGCCAGCCCGATCGCCGGCGCGTGCAGTACGTGACGCTGAGCCCCAAGAGCTTCACGCCGACGGTGACCGACGCGGAGGTCGAGAAGTACTACCGCGAGCACGCCAAGGAGTTCGAGAGCCCGCGACAGGTTCGCGCCGCGCACGTGCTGATCCGCGTCCCCGAGACGGGCGGAAGCGAGGCGGAGGACAAGGCGCGGAGCAAGGTCGCCGACGTCATCCGCCGGGCGAAGGCGGGGGAGGACTTCGGGAAGCTCGCGCAGCAGCTCTCGGAGGATTCCGGGACCGCGCCGCGCGGCGGCGACCTCGGGCTCGTGAGCCGCGGCGAGGTGGTGCCGCAGTTCGAGCAGGCGCTGTTCGCGTTGAAGAAAGGCGAGGTGTCCCCCGAGCCGGTCCGTACGCCGTTCGGCTTCCACGCGATCAAGGTGTCCGACATCCAGGAGGGCGGTCGCAAGCCCCTGAAGGACGTCGCGGGCCAGATCCGGAGCCGCCTCTCGGCCGAGGCAGCCGACCGGGCGGTGAAGGAGAAGGCCGAGCAGATCCGGCCGCCCCTGCAGGCCGCGAAGGACTTCATGGCCGAGGCGAAGAAGCTCGGGCTCGAGCCGGTCGAGACGACCATGGCTCGGCTCGATCGCGTGCCCGGTCTCGCCGCCACCGACACGCTGGAGGAGGCGGCGTTCGCCCTCGCCCAGGGCGGCGTGTCGACTCCGCTGACCACGCCGGCGGGCCTGGTCCTGATCAAGGTCGTGGGGGTCATTCCCGCGGGCGTGCCCCCGCTCGGTGAGATCAAGGACAAGGTGACGGCGTCGGTCAAGCGCCAGAAGGCCGAAACGACCGCCCTCGAGCGCGCCAAGCAGCTCGCCGCCGACGCCCAGAGCGGAGACTTCGCCGCCGCCGCCAGGAAGGCGGGCGCGGTCACGGGTGAGACGGCGCGGTTCTCCCGGGCGAAGCCCGCCGAGCGGTTGCCGGCCGACGCGATGATGGCGGCGCTGCAGACGCCCGCCGCCCAGCTGAGCGCTCCGGTCAAGGCGCAGCAGGGCTACTACGTGGTGAAGGTGCTCGAGCGCGTGGCGGCGGACATGAGCGGGCTCGCGGCCGAGCGCGACAAGCTCCTGAAGGAAATGCTCGTCCAGAAGCAGAGCCTCGCCTGGGAATCCTGGCTCAACGGCGCCCGCGCGAACGCGAAGATCGAGACGCACCTGCCCCCGTCCCGCCGCGGCTGACCCCGGAAAGGCGCCCGTCAGACCCTCTGCCTGTCTTGCCCGAAAGCCGTGTACACTACGGGTCGCCTGGTGAACCGTCGGTTCAATTGAACCTTCCTCACTGCCAGGCCGTGACCCGAGCTTCTCTTCCGAGTTCTGGCCGCGCACGGGGGCGGAAGTCGGACAAGGACAAGGTCCATGACCAAGCCGCGGCGAGCCGCGAGGCCGTCGTGCACGTGATGGCGTTCTCGACGCCGAGCCGGCCCGGCTGGCGGTGGCGGATCGTCAACTACGCGGGCGATCTCGTCGAGGAGTCCCGCGCCGCCTTCGGCACGATCGCGATCGCCGTCGCGGAGGGAACGCGTCGCCTCGCAAAGATGAACACGGTGGACCGGTCCGAGCCCCCACGGCCGTACCGCTCCACCTCGCACCTGCGCGGCCGATGGCGAGCCTGACCCGGGCGAAGGTCGAGGTCATGGGCAACCAGGTCGAGGCCGCCCTGAAGACCCTCAAGAAGGTGATGCTCAAAGGGGGGCTCTTTCAGGAGATGAAGCGGCGGGTGTACTACGAGAAGCCCTCGGTCAAGCGCAAGCGTAAGCAGGCCCAGGCGCGCAAGAAGCGGCGGCGGGCTCTCAAGCGGTCGCGGGTCGAGGACGACGATTAGCTGAGGCTTCGGGGCAGCCATGTCCGTACAGCGCACGCCGATGACGCGCGGGGGCTTCGAGCGGCTCCGCGACGAGCTCGACCGGCTCAAGCGGGTCGACCGCCACGCCATCACCAAGGCCATCGCCGAGGCGCGGGCCCACGGCGACCTCTCCGAGAACGCCGAGTACCACGCCGCCCGCGAGAAACAGAGCTTCATCGAGGGACGGATCGCCGAGCTCGAGACGAAGGTGGGAAACGCCGAGGTCATCGACCCGCCGACCTCGGGCGACCGCATCACCTTCGCCTCGACGGTGCTCCTCGAGGACGAGAGCGGCAAGGAGATTCGCTACCAGATCGTGGGCTCCGACGAGACCGATCCCCCGCGCGGGCGCATCTCGGTGCTGTCCCCGCTCGCGCGCACCCTCATCGGCAAGAGCGTCGGCGACCGGGTGATCGCGCAGGTGCCGGGCGGGAAGAAGACGTTCGACATCGTGAAGGCAAACTTCCCGTGGCCGGAGTGAACCCCTAGCATGCCGACCGTGCGCGTCGATGGCGTCAACCTCTACTACGAGGAATCCGGTCAGGGTCTGCCGCTGGTCTTCGTCCACGAGTTCGCGGGCGACTATCGGAGCTGGCACCTGCAGATGCGCTTCTTCTCGCGCCGGTACCGGGCGATCGCGTTCAACGCCCGCGGCTATCCGCCGTCGGACGTGCCCGATGACGTGAAGGCGTATTCCCAGGAGCGCGCCGCCGACGACATCCGCGGCGTGCTCGACGGGCTCAAGATCCAGAAGGCCCACGTGTGCGGCCTCTCGATGGGCGGCTACGCGACGCTCCACTTCGGCCTTCGGCATCCCGCCCGAGCGCTCTCGCTCGTCGTCGCCGGCGCCGGCTACGGCAGCGTGGCCGGCGAGCGCGAGAAGTTTCGCAAGGACACCGAGGTGGTCGCGCGCCGCTTCGAGGAAGACGGAATGGCGAAGACGGCCGAGATGTATTCGCGCGGGCCGACGCGCGTGCAGTTCATGGACAAGGATCCGTTCGGCTGGCGCGAGTTCCATGCCCAGCTCGCGGAGGGCTCGGCGAAAGGCCACGCGCTCACCCAGCGCGGCGTGCAGATGCTCCGGCCGTCCATCCTCGATCTCGGAGCGCAGCTCGAGAAGCTCGACGTGCCGACCCTGATCATGACCGGCGACGAGGACGACCCGTGCCTCGAGCCGGGAATCTTCATGAAGCGCAAGATCCCGACAGCGGGGCTCGTCGTCCTTCCCAAGTCGGGCCACACGATCAACCTGGAGGAGCCCGAGGCGTTCAACCGCGCCGTGCTCGACTTCCTCACGGCGGTGGACGCCGGGAAGTGGACGCGTCGCAATCCCGCCTCCCAGACGGGCTCAGCCGTCCTTCCCGCGGAGACACGCTGATGCCACTACCGCTCGAAGGCTACACGGTCCTCGATCTCACCCGCGCCCGCTCCGGCCCGACCGCGGTGCGCCAGCTCGCCGACATGGGCGCCGACG
>QHSM01000439.1 GCA_003221595.1 Candidatus Rokuibacteriota bacterium
AGGGCCACATCAAGGGCGCCACGCATCTGCCGATGCTGGAGGCGGCGTCGCGCCACGCCGAGGTGCCGACCGAGGGGCCGAAAGCGGTGCTCTGCGCGGGCGGCCTTCGCTCGAGCACGGCGATCAGCGCGCTCACGCGGCACGGCCTCAAGGGCTTCTACAACGTCACCGGCGGCATGACGGCCTGGAAGCGCTCCGGCTATCCCGTCGTCCGGTCGTCATCGGATCCCGGCTCAGCATCTCGCCCGTGACCGCCTGATGGCGAGCTCGTTCGCCCCGCAGTACGCGGCGCTGTTCGCGCGTCCGTGGGTGGTATGGGGCGCGGCCGTCCTGATGGCCACCCTGAACGTCTTTCTCTTCGCCTTCGATCGTCCGTGGACGGCGTCGGACGGGCTGCGCAACTGGGGCGACTGGGTTCTCACCGGCCTTGGACTCGTGCGCCGTCCCGACCTCCTGCCGCCCTGGCTCTACTCGGGATCGATCCTGAACATCGGCGTGATCGTCGGCGGCACGATGGCCGCGCTGCTCTCGCGGGAATTCGCGATTCGTGTGCCTCCCGCTCCCGAGCTCGCCAAGGGCGCCGCCGGCGGACTCCTGATGGGCGTCGGCGCGGTGCTCGCCTTCGGCTGCAACATCGGCGGCTTCTTCTCGGCGACCAGCGCGCTCTCGCTCTCCGGCCTCGGGATGATGCTGGGGCTCGGCGGGGGCGCGTACCTCGGGCTGCGCTACCTGCTCTGGGAGGTCGCCCACCGCCCCGGCTGGTCGCGCGGCGGCGGGCGCACCTTCTTGCGGTCGCGCGCGCCGGCGGCCGGACGCCAGCCCGCGGCGGGCGCCGTGATCCTCGCGCTGATCGTCGCGACGCTGTTCGTCTACACTCGCGCGGGCTACGGGACCCAGGGCATCTTCCTGCTCTTCGGCGCCGGATTCGGCGTGATCTTCCAGCGCTCGCGCTTCTGCCTGGTCCGCGCTTTTCGCGAGCCGTTCCTGACCGGCGACGGCGAGCACACGCGGGCGGCGGCGCTGGCGCTCGTCGTGTCGACGCTCGGCTTCGCGATCTTGAAGTTCACCGACCTCAAGGACAAGACCGAGTGGGTGTTTCCGGCGGCCGGAGTCGGCGCGCTCGCCGGCGGGCTCGCCTTCGGCATCGGCATGACGCTCGCGGGCGGTTGCGGGGCCGGCTCGCTCTGGCGGGCGGGCGAGGGCCAGGTGAAGCTCTGGGTGGCCGTCGCCTGCTTCGCGCTCGGCGCGTCGCTCGTGCGTCTCGCCATGACGCAGTCGGGACTCCTCAGGAAGCTGGGCGCGGCCGTGTTCCTGCCGGCCTCCCTCGGCTGGGCGGGCGCCATCGTGCTGATCGTCACCATCGCGCTCGGCTGGGCTATGCTGGCGACCTGGAACGAGGCCACCGGCCGGCTCAGCGCGGCCTCGTGACGGCCCGAACGCAGTCAGCGGAGGACGGAATGAAGGATCCCACGCGAAGGGAATTCCTGTGGACGTCCGGGCTCGGCCTGCTCGCGGCGGGCTGCGCGCCCACGGCGGCGGACTACGCTCAGAAGAGCGGACGCCGCGTCGTCGTGATCGGCGGCGGCTGGGGCGGCACGACCGCCGCCAAGTACGTGCGGCTGGCCGATCCCTCCATCGAGGTCGTCCTGCTCGAGCCGAACAAGCAGTTCGTCTCGTGCCCGTTCTCGAACCTGGTGCTCAGCGGCGTGCGCACGATCGACAGCATCACCTTCGGCTACGACCGGCTGCGCGCCCACGGCGTCCGGGTGCTGCACGACACGGCGACGGCGATCGAGCCCGACGCCAAGCGGGTCCGCGTGGGCAACGACTCCCTCCCGTACGACCGGCTCATCGTGTCGCCGGGCGTCGAGTTCCAGTGGGAGCAGGTCGAGGGGCTCGCGGCGGCCCAGGACCGGGTGCTGCACGCGTGGAAGGCGGGGCCGCAGACCGTCGAGCTGGCCCGCCAGCTCCAGGCGATGCCGGACGGCGGGGTGTTCGTCCTGACGATTCCGCCGGCCGTCTATCGGTGCCCGCCCGGTCCCTACGAGCGCACGTGTCAGGTCGCCTGGTATCTCAAGAACAACAAGCCGAAGTCGAAGCTCATCGTGCTCGACGCCAACCCGAACATCATCTCGAAGACCGCGCTCTTCCGCGCGGCCTGGGCGAGCTATCCGAACATCGAGTACCGCGGCTCCAACAAGGTCGTGAAGGTCGATCCGGGCACGCGCGAGGTGACGACCGAGCTCGGCGACAAGGTGAAGTACGACGTCCTCAACCTCATCCCGCCCCAGCGCGCGGGGACGATTGCCGTGTCGGCCGACCTGGTCGGCGCCGACAAGCGCTGGTGCGAGGTCAACCACCTGACGTACGAGTCCGTGAAGCACAAGAACATCCACGTCATCGGCGACTCGACGATCGGCTTGCCGGTGCCGAAGTCGGGCAACATCGCCAACGCGATGGGGAAAATCTCCGCGCTCGCGGTGGTCAGCCTCCTCAGCGACAAGCCGGTTCCCCCGATGGCGCCCGGCAACACCTGCTACAGCTGGGTGAGCGACCGGGAGGCCATCGCGGTCGTCAACGCGTACAAGATCGAGGGCGGCAAGGTCGTGCAGATCGAGCAGAAGCTCACGCCCGGCCAGTCGGAGATGTGGGCGCAGAACGCGGTCGGATGGGCCACCAGCATCTGGCAGGACATGCTCGGCTAGCGTCGACACATGGAAAGGGACAACGTGATGCCGATCGTTCTCATCAGCCTGCTGCTCCTCGCGCTCACCGGCACGGCCGGGGCGGGACCGCTCGACGGCCCGGGCGCCCCCACCGCGGTGATCTGCAGCGCGTGCCACGGATTCGCCGGCCAGAGCCAGTCCAACACCATGCCGATCCTCGCGGGCATGGCGTCCTGGTATTTCAAGAAGGCGATCCAGGACTTCGCGGCCGGCAAGCGGACGTCGCCGGAGATGGAGCCCTACGCCAAGCAGGTCGTCCAGTTCGGCCTCGACGACGTCGCCGCCTACTTTGCCGCCCAGAAGCGGACGGTGACGCCGGTGACGTCCGATCCCGCGGCGATCGAGCGCGGGCGCGCGGCGGCGGCGCAGTGCACGCTCTGCCACGGCGCCTCGGGCAAGGGGGATCCGGCGAAGGGCGTGCCCGATCTGACGGGTCAGCCGCCCGGCTATCTCAAGAGCCAGATGCTATTGTTCAAGGCGGACAAGCGGAGCCCGGGCGACGCTCAGCTGAAGGTGGTGAAGGCGCTGATGGCGACGATTCCCGACGAGCAGCTCGCCGACCTGGCCGCGTACTGGTCGAGCGTCAGGTAGCCGCCATCGAGCTCCCCGCGGCCGAAGCGCTGCCGTCGCCGGCCCGGCGGGCGGCGTGACGCTCGCCTTCTGCCTCACCCTCCTGGCGCTCGGGTTCGCCGGCGCGTTCGTGGCGGGGCTGCTCGGCGCCGGCGGCGCCTTCGTCATGATTCCGCTGTTGCTCTACGTTCCGCCCCTGCTCGGCGTCGGCCAGCTCGACATCAAGGAGGTCGCCGGCGTGACGATGGCTCAGGTGCTCGTCGCGGCCTCGGCCGGCATGCTCGCCCACCGCCGACACGGCGCCGTGAACACCGGGATCGTGTGGGCGGGAGGCGTCGCCATGGCCATCGCGTCCTTCGTCGGCGCGCTCGCGTCCAAGTACGTGAGCGGGCGCGCTCTCCTTTTCGTCTTCGCGGTCATGGTCACGACGGCGGCCGCCCTCGCCTTCGTGGGCGCCGGGCGCGACGCGGCGCGGAACGACGGGCCCTTCGCGTTCAGCCGGCTTCGCGTCGGCGCGGTCGCCGGCACGGTCGGCCTCGCCGCCGGCCTGGTGGGCGCGGGCGGGGGATTTCTCCTGGTGCCGCTGCTGCTCGTCGTCGCCGACATTCCGATTCGCGTCACGATCGGCAGCTCGCTGGCGATCACGGCGCTGGCGGCGATCTCGGGCTTCACCGGCAAGCTCGTCACCGGTCAGATTCCACTGGCGCCGACGCTCGCCGTGGTGGCGGGCGCGATTCCCGGTGCCCGCTTCGGCGCCGCGATGAGCCGCCGCCTGCCGCCCTTCGGTCTCCGGGTCGCGCTGTTCGCGTTCGTCACGGTGACGGCGATCACGGTGTGGGCGGATCTCCTGGGTCACTGAGAGTCAGGGAGGGCACGTGCGCTACGGGTTCGTGATCGATCAGCGCCGCTGCATCGGCTGCCACGCCTGCACGGTGGCGTGCAAGGAAGAGAACCGGGTGCCGCTGGGCGCCTTTCGCACGTGGGTGAAGTACGTCGAGCGCGGCACCTTCCCGCAGACGCGCCGCTACTTCTCGGTACTGCGATGCAATCACTGCGACGACGCACCCTGCGTCACGATCTGCCCGACGGTGGCGCTCTACCGGCGCCCCGATGGCATCATCGACTTCGACGGCGCGCGGTGCATCGGCTGCAAAGGCTGCATGCAGGCGTGTCCGTACGACGCGCTCTACATCGACCCGGACACGCACACCGCCGCGAAGTGCAACTATTGCGCGCATCGCATCGAGGTGGGGCTGGAGCCGGCGTGCGTGATCGTGTGCCCGGAGCAGGCGATCATCGCGGGCGATCTCGACGACCCGAAGTCGACGATCGCCCGCATCGTCGACCGGGAGCCGGTGCAGGTGAGGAAGGCCGAGCAGGGAACCCGGCCGAAGGTGTTCTATCTCGGCGCCGACGCCTCGACGCTCTCCCCCGAGCTGCAGGCGCCCGCGACCACCTACCTCTGGGCCGAGCGGCCGCGCGCGGAGGTCGACCTGGTGAAGATGGTCGCCGCGGCCCAACGGGGCGACGCTTCCGGCGCCGGCGCGCTGAGCCGGCCCGTGTACGACGTGCCCCACCAGGTGAGGCCCTGGGGCTGGAAGGTCGCCGCGTACCTGTGGACCAAGTCGATCGCCGCGGGCGCCCTCCTCGTCGCCGCGCTCGCCGGGTCTCCGGGTTGGGGAAGTCTGCTCGGCGTCGCCGCGCCGGTGCTCAGTCTTTTCTTTCTGGTGCTTACGACCGCACTGCTGATCTTCGACCTCAAGCGCGCCGACCGCTTCGCCTACATCCTGCTCAAGCCGAACTGGCGCTCGTGGCTCGTCCGCGGCGCCTGGATTCTGATGGCCTTCGGCGCGGTCGGCGCCGTCTGGCTGTTCGGCGGATTGACGGACCGTGGCGATGTCGTGAGCGCGACGTTCGTGCCGGCCATCTTGCTCACGCTCGCGGCCGCCGGCTACAGCGCGTTTCTCTTCGGGCAAGCCGAAGGGCGCGATTTCTGGCAGAGCCCGCTGGTGCTGCCGCACCTGATCGTCGCCTCGCTGGTCGCGGGTAGCGCCACGCTCTCGCTCGCCACCGTCGTCTGGCCCGCCGGCGTCATGGTCGCGGGCCGCTACGTCTCCCATCCGGGGGACACTCTCGGCGCGCTGATGGTGCTCTCGCTTCTCGCCAACGCGGGGCTCCTGGCGGTGGAGCTTGGCACTCGCCACCCCGTTCGAGACGTAGCGAAGGCGGCCCGGATCATCACGCACGGAGGGTACCGGGCTCGCTTCTGGGGCGGCGTGGTGGTGACCGGGACCGTCCTGCCGATCGCGTTCGTGATGGCCGACTTCGCGCTCACGCTGTGGCCGCTGAGCCATTTCGCCGCGATCCTCGCGCTCGCCGGGCTCTGGCTGTGGGAGGACCTGTGGGTGAGGGCCGGCCAGTCCGTGCCGTTGAGCTGACGTCCATGCGGAGAGTGGCATGACCGATCGTCTGGCCGAGCCGCTGCACCCGGTTGCCCGTGAGCTGCGCCCACCCGAGGGCGGGCTCTCATCCTATCCGCCCGTCGAGCGCTGGGAGGACTGGGAGGAGTACGACCCGGTCGCGTGGCCCCGGAAGGTCAAGCGCCGGTACTCGCTGATCCCGACGATCTGCTTCAACTGCGAGGCCGGCTGCGGCCTCCTCGCATACGTCGACCGCGAGACGCTCCAGATCCAGAAGTTCGAGGGGAACCCGGTTCACCCGGGGAGCCGCGGCCGCAACTGCGCCAAGGGGCCCGCCACGCTGAACCAGGTGACCGATCCGGAGCGGATTCGCTATCCGCTGCGTCGCGTCGGGCCGCGCGGCGGCGGCCGGTGGGAGCGCGTCACGTGGGACCAGGCGCTCGACGACATCGCCGGACGCATCCGCGCGGCGCTCGTGGAAGGCCGGCAGAAGGAGGTCATGTACCACCTCGGCCGGCCGGGTCACGAGCTCGTCTATCTGCAGCGCGTCTTCCACGCCTGGGGGATCGACGGCCACAACAGCCACACCAACGTCTGCTCGGCGAGCGCGCGGGCGGGCTACGCCTTCTGGCACGGGATGGACCGCCCCTCGCCCGACCACGCGAACGCCCGCTTCATCCTGCTCCTCTCCTCGCACCTCGAGACCGGCCATTACTTCAACCCGCACGCCCAGCGCATCATGGAAGCCAAGGCGCGCGGCGCGAAGGTCGCGGTGCTCGACACGCGCCTGAGCAACACGGCGTCGATGGCCGACTGGTGGCTCGCGCCCTGGCCCGGCTCGGAGTCGGCCGTGCTCCTCGCGATGGCCCACGTGCTGGTGCGCGAGAAGCTCTACGACCAGGGCTTC
>QHSM01000440.1 GCA_003221595.1 Candidatus Rokuibacteriota bacterium
TCTCGGCGGCGCTGATGGTGGAGATTCAGCGGCTGCGGCAGCGCCGATGGACCGGGGCCGTCATTGCCGAGGCCGTGGGGCTCAGCCGCGCCACCGTGGCCCGCACCTTGCGGCAGCTCGGCCTGGCCCGGCTGGCGACCCTCGAGCCGCCGGCGCCGGGGCGGCGCTACGAGTGGGCCCGGCCCGGCCAGCTGCTGCACGTCGATATCAAGAAGCTCGGCGGCATCGGGCGAGTGGGGCACCGGATCACGGGGGATCGGCGGCGTCGGGCGCGGGGCATCGGCTGGGAGTTCGTGCACGTCTGCATCGATGACTGCTCCCGCGTGGCCTACACCGAGATCTTGCGCGATGAACGCAGCGTGACGGTCGCCGGCTTTCTGCGCCGCGCCGTCGCCTGGTTCGCCCGGCGCGGCGTCGTGGCCGAACGCGTCCTGAGCGACAACGGCGCGGCCTATCGCTCGCGCCTGATCGCCGCCGTCTGCCGGGCGCTCCATCTCGCCCATCGCTTTACCCGGCCCTATACGCCTCGCACCAACGGCAAGGCCGAGCGCTTCATCCAGACCTTGCTCCGCGAATGGGCGTACGCCGTCGCCTACCCGTCGTCGGCCCACCGGACAACCGCTCTGGTCCGCTGGCTTCACTTCTACAATTGGCATCGGCGCCACAGCGCGCTCAACCGCCAACCGCCTATCAGCAGAGTTGTCCGGCCGGACGATCTCTTGAGACTTCACACCTAGGCCGCCCGCGGGGCGACAGCCGCCGCGCGCGGATCGCGCACGCGCGTGACCAGGAGCGCGAGCGCGACGCAGGCCGCCACCGCCGCCACCACGAAGACCGCCACGAAGCCGCGCGCGTCCGCCAGCAGTCCCGCCGCGATCGGCGCGCCGAAGGCGATCGGCGCCAGGAGCGTCGTTCCCAGACCCACGTAGGTCGGCTGCGCCGCCGGACCCGGCGCGAATTCCAGCATCACGTTGAGGTTCGACACGTTCATGGCGGCGATCTGGATGCCGAGCATCACGAAGACCAGGCCGAACACGCCCAGGCTCGGCGCCGCGATGGCGATCAGGTTGCCGGCCAGCGCCGCGCCGAGGCCGAGGATGATCACCAGGCGGTGGCCCCGCCGGTCGGCGAGCCAGCCGAGCACCGCGTTTCCTGCCATCTGGCCCACGAACAGGAGCGTGGTGAACACGCCCGCCTGTGCCGCGGGCGCGTCCCAGACGCCGAGCGCGTAGACCGTGTAGAAGGCGCTCCCGATCGAGCCGACCATCCCGAACGCCCGCGCGGCGAGGAACCAGGTGAGGTTCGGATTGCGGCCGACGAGCCCGGGGATCCTCGAGAGATATTCCGAGAGCCGCGTGGCGGGCGAGGAGTCGGTCGCCGCCGGCTCGCGGACGGCGACGAGCGCGACGTACGAGAGCGCCAGGAACACCGTCGTACAGACGAAGCACACGCCGTAGCTGGCCGGCGCGGGCACCGCGGCCAGGATGCTCGCCGTCGCGACGCTCCCGACGAGGCCGCCCACGCTCGCCGCGAGGTTCGCGAACGCGAAGAAGCGCCCGCGTAGCGTGACCGGAATCACCCGCCCGATCACGTCCATCCACGCCGGCATGAGCACTCCGCCGACGCCGGTGACGATCAGGAGCATCAGGAGCATCACGGCGAGCGCCACCGCCGGGGCGCGGTCGGCGAGGAAGAACGCGGCGAGCGCCAGCCCGATGAACGGGACCCGCTCCCACACCGTGTACCGCAGGATGAACGGGAGCTTCCGCGCGAGCGACTCGGTGTGGCCGGCCGCGAACAGGGACGGCAGGAACCAGCCGAGCGTCATGACCGCGGGGATCGCGCCGATGACGACATTGGGCGCGCCCAGGTGGACCGCGAACGCCGGCAGGATCGTGGACTGGGACGCGAACGCGAGTCCGACGACGAACAGCGCGTAGTCGGCGCCGAGCGCCGCCACGTTGTGGCGCAGCTCCCGCCTCACGCGGTCAGCCGAGACGGATGTCGAGCCAGCCGTCTGCGGTGACGGTGACCCGCTCGCCCTCGCGCACCAGCACCGTGGTCGTGGCCGACTCGAAGATCGCCGGGCCCTTGACCTCCTGCCCGGTCGCCAGCGCGTCCATCCGGTGCACCGGGACCTCGACCCAGTCGCCGAGCCAGACACGACGGCGCGCGGCCGCCCTCGACGTCCCGCGCTCCGCCGCGCCGGCCCCCGCCGGGAGCACCGGGAGCGCGCCGACCACGGCGACGCGCGCGTTGACGATGACGACCTCCTGGCCCGGCGCGCTGTAGGCGTAGAGCTCTTCGTGCCGGCGGTGGAAACGCTCGGCCACCTGATCGAGCAGGTCACTCGCCCCGAGGTCCACGCCGTCCATATCCACCTGGATCTCGAAGATCTGCTCGCCGTACCGCATGTCGAGCCCCCGCCGGACGCTGATCGGCCCCTCGAAGCGGGCCAGGCGCTTCCTCCCCTCGCGCTCGAGCGCGGCGAACAAACGTCGCAGACCCGCCGCCGTCATCCGGCCGACCTCGCTCACGTGCGAGCGGACGAGCTCGTAGCGCAGGTCGGTCGCCAGCATGCCCCACGCCGACAGCACGGCCGCGACCGAGGGCACGACGACGCGCCGGATCTCGAGGAGCCGCGCGACCTCGGTGATGTGGAGGCCCGCCGCGCCGCCGAAGGCGACCAGCGCGAACTGGCGCGGGTCGACGCCGCGGCGCACCGAGACGATCTTGATGCCCTCGGCCATGTTGGTGTTGACGACACGGGTGATGCCGTCCGCCGCCCGGAGCGCCGTCGTACCGAGCCGGGTCGCGATCTGCTCGACGGCGGCGCGCGCCGCGCTGGCGTCGAGCCGGATGCGGCCGCCGAGGAAGTTGCCGCGGTCGAGAAAGCCGAGCACCAGGTTCGCGTCGGTCACCGTCGCGCGGGTGCCGCCCTTTCCGTAGCACGCCGGGCCCGGCTCGGCTCCCGCGCTCTCGGGTCCGACGTGCAGGATGCGGCCGGCGTCCACCCAGGCGACCGAGCCGCCGCCGGCGCCCAGCGTGTGAATGTCGATCGCCGGAAGCGCGACCTTCGCGACGCCGACGGTCTTTTCGCCCGTGAGCTGGGGCTCGCCGCCCTGGAGGAGCGCGATGTCGGTCGACGTCCCGCCCATGTCGAAGGTGATCAGGCTGGCCTCGCCCAGCAGACGCGCGCAGTAGCGGCCAGCGGCGACGCCGCCGGCCGGGCCCGACAGGACCGCGCCGGCCGCGAGCCGCGTCGACTCGCGCACCGGCGCGACGCCGCCGTGCGATTGCATGATCAGGACGTCGCCGCGATAGCCGTGGCTCGTGAGACGAGCGGCCAGGCTCGCCAGGTAGCGCGCGAGCGCCGGGCCCACGTACGCGTTCACGACGGTCGTCCAGACGCGCTCGTACTCCTTGATCTGCGGCAGGACCTCGGCCGAGAGCGACACGTACACGCCCGGAAAGCGCCGCGCCAGCTCGCGCCCGGTCAGCTTCTCGTGCCGGGGATTCCGGTACGAGTGCAGATAGCAGACGGCCACCGCCTCGACCCGCGCCTTCGCGAGCGCCGCCAGCCCGGCCCGGAGCGAGGAGAGGCTCAGCGGAATCGCGACCGTCCCGTCGAAGCGCAGACGCTCGCGGACGCCGAGGCGGCGCGCCCGCGGGACCAGCGGGATGGGCGGCGCCATCCGGAGGTTGTAACGATCGTCCTTCAGCCCCTCGCGCATCTCGATGACGTCGCGGTGCCCCTCGGTCGTGAGCAACGCGACCTTCGCGCCCTTGCGCTCGAGGAGCGCGTTGGTCGCCACGGTGGTGCCGTGGACGATCGTGTCGGTCTGCGCGAGCAGGTCGCGGAGGTTGGTGCCGAGCTCGGCCGCCAGGAGCTCGAGGCCGGTGATGAGCCCCTCGGAGGGATCCGGCGGAGTCGAGGCGCACTTGGCGAGCAGGAGCGCGCCCTGCTCGTCGACGGCGACGAGGTCGGTGAAGGTGCCGCCGACGTCGATTCCGATGCGGAAGCGTCGGCTCAGTAGAGCGTCCTCTGGGTGTTCTCCTCGCTCTCGCGCAGATATTCGTCGAGGGTCTTGCCTTCCGGCTTGAACCGCTCGTACATCACGCACGCCATCGAGGGAAGGATGGAGCGATCCGGCCACGCCTCGGGCTCCCAGAGCTGCGAGCGACGGAAGGCCTTGGGACAGTGGAAGAAGCACTCTTCCACCTCGACGGCGATGGCGACGTTGGGCCGCTTGTCGCGCGCCGCCAGCGACTCGAGGATGTCCTCGTCGCGCACGATCGACGCGCGCCCGTTCACGCGCAGCGTTTCCTCGCGGCCCGGAATCAGGAAGATCAGCCCGATGTGAGGGTTCGCGAGGAGGTTGCGGAGCCCGTCGAGCCGCTTGTTGCCCGGGCGGTCCGGGATCACGAGATGGTGCTCGTCCAGCACGCGCACGAAGCCCGGCCCGTCGCCCTTCGGGGAGACGTCGCAGCGGCCGGAGGCATCGGACGTCGCCAGCAAGAGGAATGGCGAGCGCGCGATGAACGCCCGGCTCGGCTCGTCCAGCGTGGCCATCTCCTTCTTGATCGCCCGCTCGCTCGGCGCGCCCATCAGGGCCCGCAGCTCGCTCTCGGATGTCACCACGCGCTTGAACATGTCGGCCTCCCGGCTCGGTGCGTTGGTTCAGTCAAAGTAGACGGGCCCTCGGGGCAAGTCAATCGGGTACGGCGTGATCCCGCCGCTGGGCGTACGGGTACGGGCCTTCCGGCGAGCGCCCCTCGGCGAACCGCCGCAAGCTGAACGGCTCGATGTCCACCGTCTTCGCCCGGCCGTCGAGGATCAGCTCGGCCATGCACACGCCCACCGCGGGCGCGATCTTGAAGCCGGAGCCGCTGAACGCGGTGGCGAGATACAGGCCGTCGATGCCGTCCACGCGCCCCAGGATCGCGTGGCGATCCCGGCTGTAGCAATCGAAGGCGCGATAGCCGCGCGCGAGCGTCGCGCCCTCCAGCGCCGGAATCCGGTGCGTCAGGATCTGCGCGCCGACCGCCGCCGCTCCCGGCGCCAGCACGGCGGGTCCGTCGGGATCGAGGTCCCACTCCTGGCATGGCACGCCGACGATCGTCCGGATCCCGCTCTCGGGCCTGAAGTAGCTCCCTTGCACGTTGTCGATGAAGATCATGTGCGGATCGGTGAGCGCCGCCGGCCGGGTCACCTGCACCGTGTCGAGCCCCTTGACGCGCGCGGGAATGTCGAGGCCGATCTCGCGGCAGAGCCGCGGAGCCCACGCCCCGGCGGCCACGACGACGGCGCCCGCGTCGATCCGGCCGGCGACCGTCTCGACGCCGAGGACGCGGCTCTCGCGACGCAGAATCCGCGTCACCCCGGTCCACTGGCGCACCTCGGCCCCGAGATCCTGCGCCCGGCGCCGGAACCCCTCGACGGTCGCGGCCGGATCGGCGTAGCCGCTCGCCGGCTCCCAGGCGGCGGCGCCGAGGTCCTCGACGTTCGCGAAAGGCTGGAGGTCGTGGAGGTCGGCCGGCGAGAGGGCCACCGTGTCGATCCCGATGGCGCGCAGCATCTCGACGTTCCGGCGGAGCGCCTCGGCGTAGGGCGGGGCCACGACGTTCACGAAGCCCGTGTGGGTGAACACGGACGGCCCTCCCATGATCTCCGTCCAGCTCCGGAAGACGGGAAAGCTGGCGAACGCCAGGCGCGCGTCCCATTCGTTGGTGTAGTGCATGCGAACGAGCGCGCTCGAGTAGCCGGAGGCGCCGCTGGCCAGCGCCGCCTTCTCGCAGAGCACGACCCGCCGAACGCCCCGCGCCGCCAGCGCATACGCGATGCTCACGCCGTTGACGCCGCCGCCGACCACGACGGCGTCGGCGGTTTCAGTCATCAGAAGGAAGTTCCATGGCGGAATACCTTATCATGTGGCGAGCCCGGCCGGCCGTTTCACATCCCGGCCGGAACGGTGTCTCAACGCATGATGGGGGCCCAACCGTTCGAGACCGTCGTCGGCGCGCACCACGCCGAGATCTATCGCTATATCCGTCGCGTGACGTCGCGGGCGACCGAGGCCGAGGACCTCTCCCAGGAGACGTTCCTGCGCGCCTACCGAGCATACCGCACGCTCGGGCCCGAGGCCAACGTGCGCGCGTGGCTGTTCGCGATCGCGACGAACCTGACCCGCAATCACTTTCGCTCGGAGAAACGGAGGCGGGTGGCGTACCAGGCCGCGTCGATCGAGGGCCGCGAGGCCGATCCCGACGGGCCGGAAAGCGAAGCGCGATTCGGCGAGGCCAGAGTGCTGCTCGAGAGCACGGTCGGCCGGCTCCCGCTCAAGCAACGGCAGGCGTTCATCATGCGTAAGATCCACGACCTCGACTACGAGGCCATCGGGCAAAGCCTCGATTGCTCGGCGGAGAGCGCGCGGGCTCACGTTTTCCAGGCGCTGCGCAAGATCCGACTGGGCCTCGACGGTCAGGCGCTGGCGCCGACCACCACGGAGCAACCACGATGACGGGTAAACCGCAGAGCTGTCTGGAGATCGAAGTCGACCTCGTCGCCGCCGCGACGGGAGACGCCGAGCCCGGCGCCGTACATCGCGTCGAGCGCCACATCGACTCCTGCGCGCCGTGCCGCGGGGAGTTCCATCGCTACCGCGAGATCGACGGCGCGGTGGGAG
>QHSM01000790.1 GCA_003221595.1 Candidatus Rokuibacteriota bacterium
CGGGCGTACGCCGGAGCACGTTGTCGTGCAGGTCCGTGACCTGGCGACGAGCCCCCCGAGTCAGCTCGGTGTCGATCCAGCCCGGGAGCACCGCGTTCACCTGGATGTTGTCCTTCGCCCACGCCGTCGCGAGCGACTTGGTCAGCTGGACCAGCCCGCCCTTGCTCGGACCGTAGGCCGGGGAAAACGAGACACCGAAGATCGACATCATCGAGCCGATGTTGATGATCTTGCCGCCACCGACCGTTTTCATCGGCGCGTAGGCGGCCCTAGAGCACAGAAAGGCGCTGGTGAGGTTCGTGTCGAGGACGTGGTGCCAGTCGGCGAGGGTGTAGTCCTGGGGCTGCTTGCGCACGTTGGTCCCCGCGTTGTTGACGAGGATATCGAGGCGGCCGCACCGATCCTGCGTGGAGCGGATCAGCGCATTGACCGACGCCTCGTCAGCGACGTCGACGGCGATCGAGAGCGGCTGTCCGCCGAGCTTCTCGAGCTCGCGAACCGCGGCGTCGGATTTCGCCTGGTTCCGCGCGGCCACGACGACGCGCGCGCCCGCGCTCGCCAGGCCTCGAGCCATGCCGAGGCCGATGCCGCCGTTGCCGCCGGTCACGATCGCGACTTTGCCCGTGAGATCGAACATCGGGTTTCCTCCGGCCCCGATCTTACCCGAAGTCGTGGGCCGGCACGTGATGGCCGAGCGCCGGAAGCCCTTGCGCCCGGGCCGCGCGCACCGAGATGACGCCGTCTTGCCGCTGCGCGATTCCGTCCACCAGGAGGAAGGGCTCGGCCACCAGCGCGAGGCGATGGCGCGCGAAGATCGGCGGCGTCACGATCACGTTGGCGATCCCCGTCTCGTCCTCGAGCGAGAGAAAGACGAAGCCCTTCGCGGTGCCCGGCCGCTGGCGGACGATGACGCTGCCGGCCACCCGGACTCTGGCGCCGTCCTCCACGCCCGCGAGCTCGCGCGCGCTCAGCACGCCGGCGCGGCGGAGCGCCGCCCGGCGCAACGCCATCGGGTGGCGGCCGAGCGTGACGCTCGTTCCGGCGTAGTCGGCGGCCAGGCGCTCCACGTCCGTCATCTCGCTCAACGGGCCGGGCTCGCGCGGCGGGTCCTCGAACAGCGGGCCGGGCGACGCCGTCGCCACCGTCCAGAGATTGGCCCGACGGGTCCCGCCGAAGGGCGCCAGGGCGCCGATGGCCGCGAGCGTCTCCAGCTCGTCGCGCTCGAGACGCGCGCGGCGGGCGAGATCGTGGACGGAGCCGAACGGCCGCGCGGCCCGCGCTGCGACGAGGGCGCGGGCGGCCCCCTCGCGGAGTCCCCTGACGTACCGCAATCCCAGCCGCACCGCCGGTTGACTCCAGCTCGCATCCAGTGACCGAGCGACCGCGTCGGCGGTTCCGGCGGGGCACGGGGGTGGCGAAGCCCGAGTGCCCGTGCCCTGTTCAATGGTGCACAGCCACTGCGAGCGCGTGACGTCGATGGGCCGGATGCGCAGGCCGTGGCGCTGCGCGTCCTTCACGATGGTCGCCGGATGATAGAAGCCCATCGGCTGGTTGTTGAGGAGCGCCGCGTAGAACGCCGCCGGATGGTGGACGCGCAGGTACGCGCTCGCGTACGCGAGCAGCGCGAAGCTCGAGGCGTGCGACTCCGGGAAGCCATACAGGGCGAACGCGGTGATGGCGTGGACGATCTCTTCGGCGGCGGCGCCATGGATCCCCTGCCGCGCCATCCCCGCCCGCAGCTTCGTCTCGACCTCGGCCATGAGGCGCTCGCTCCGCTTGAAGCCGAACGCCCGCCGGAGCTCCTCGGCCTCCGTCGCCGTGAAGCCGGCCGTCACCATCGCCATCCGCAAGAGGCCGCGGCGGCGCCGGATGTAGGGATGCACCATGTCGCCCACGATCGGCCCCGGGCGGATGATCGCGACCTGCACGACGAGGTCGTAGAATCGCTCGGGCCGGACGCGCGGGAGCGTCGCCATCTGGGCGCGGCTCTCGACCTGGAACACGCCGATCGTGTCGGCCTCCTGCAGGCTCCGGTACACGGCCGGATCGTCCGGCGGCAGCCGCGCCAGATCCACCTCGCCGCCGGTCTCGCGCACGAGCGTCAGCGAGTCCTGGATCACCGACATCATTCCGAGCCCGAGCAGATCGACCTTCACGATGCCGAGCCCCGCGCAGTCGTCCTTGTCCCACTGGACGACGACCCGACCCGGCATGGCGGCGGGCTCGAGCGGCACGACGTCGTCGAGCCGGCCGGCGGCGATCACCATCCCGCCGGAGTGCTGGCCGAGATGACGCGGTAGATCC
>QHSM01000441.1 GCA_003221595.1 Candidatus Rokuibacteriota bacterium
ACCCACGGACTGTTTGTGGGCGGCTCCAGCGGGACGGTGTTCGCGGCGATCAAGCGGTATGCGGCGAGAATCGCTGGCTCCAGGCGCCCCACCGTGCTGTTCCTGTGCGCGGACCGCGGTACACCCTACCTCGACACGGTGTTCGATCCCACGTGGCCGACCAGACTCGCGTAGGGGGAGCCATGCCCTTCGAGCGATCGATCGTCAACGGTAAGGCCGCGTCCGGTATGTACCATTTCATGATGGACGGGTGCCGTGGATTCCGCTCTCGGTTCGATCATATTCAGCTGATCCAAGAGATCCTGGAGGAGGTCCCGGAGAAACTCGGGCTTCGACCGGCGATGCCAGCGTTCCTGCTGCCGTACTACAACAGCGTGGTCCCAGAAGACTGCGGCGTGAGTGCGTTCGTATTCCTGCAAGGTGGCCACTTCACGCTGCACACGTTCTCATTCCGCGAGGCGTACTTTGCGGATCTCGTCGCGCCCAGCGTCTTCGATTACAAGCGGCTTCGAATGCTTCTCGAGGCGGCCTTCCCTTGTGAGACGACTACAGTCAGCGTGGTCGAGCGCACAGGGGGATCGGCAATACACGTCGAACCAGACGTGGCGGCGGACTTCGGGCCACACGTGTTTCTCGACGTTGAGCAGTATCGGGGCCCGCGAACAATGGACGCCCTGTTTGAGCTGTTCGACCGGTTGCCCTCCGAGATTGGGATGACCCCCATCATGCGACCCTACGTGATCCGCGGCACCGACCCTTCGGGCCGATCGGTTCTAAGCGCGATGGCGATGATCGCGGAGAGCCACGTTAGTGTCCACCTCTTTCGAGAGGAAGGTACAGCCTACTTCGATCTGTTTTCGTGTCGTTTTTTTGACCGAGCGGTCATAGTTCCGCAGATCCGATCCCAGATCCCGGGCACCATCGTCGGTGAGAGGCTGATCGCAAGAGGGAGCAAGTACCGCACACTGCGCACGGAGCGGAGCAGCGAGCTAGCGAGATCCAAGACGTGGCTGAATGCGATCGGGGACGAGCGAGGGGGCGCAGTGTTCGATCCCACGGGGCCGACGAGGCTCGAGTAACGGAAAGGGGAAGCCATGCGCTTCGAGCTATCGATCATCAACGGCAAGACTGTGTTCGACATCGTTCGTGACCGTCGGGCCGAGTGCATCCGGATCGTTCGAGAGGCGTATCTCGCCCACGCGGACGGACACTCCGTCAACCCCGATAGCTACTTCTTACGGTTCCGCGACAAGCCTGATTGCCGGATCATCGCGCTCCCGGCCTACCTCGGAGACGGCTTCGGCGTGGCCGGGCTGAAGTGGATCGCGAGTTATCCGGTTAACACCCAGCGTGGCTTTCCGCGTGCCTCGGCCGTGCTCGTGCTCAATGACTACGACACCGGATATCCCTTTGCCCTGCTCGAGAGCTCGATCATCTCGGCCGCGCGTACGGCCGCCTCGGCCGCGCTTGCCGCGGATTGGCTGAGCCGACGCGCGCGCCGGGCGCACTCGCTGGGCATCGTGGGCACCGGATTCATCGCCCGATACGTCTACGACTTCCTGGTCGACACGGGGTGGGAGATCGAGGAAGTCCGCCTGTACGACCAATCGCCTCGCGAGAGCGAGAAATTCAGAAGCACCGCGTGCCGCCTCGACCAGCACCGGGCGGTCACGGTTGTCCCCGACGTGGCAGCACTTCTGAGAGCCTGTGATCTGATCGTTTTCACGACGGTCGCTTCGACGCCCCACATCGCCGATCCCGCCTTGTTCGAGCACAACCCCCTGGTGCTACATATCTCCCTTCGCGATCTCGCACCCGAGATACTCCTGCGATCGCAGAACGTGGTCGATGACGTCGAGCACGTCATGAAGGCCAACACCTCCCCCCATCTCGCCGAGCAGAAGTCGGGAAGTCGAAGCTTCGTGACGGGCACGCTCGCCGATGTCATCCTCGGACGCCGGTCGGTGGATCGTAGCCGTACGACCATTTTCTCGCCCTTCGGCATGGGGATACTCGACCTGGCGGTCGGGAAGTGGGTCTACGATCAGGCGGTCGCCGACGGCCGAGACCTGCGCCTGTCCGACTTTTTCTACGACACCGTGCGATGAGTGCGGCGAGAGCTGAAGGATCGACGGTGATTGCGGATCGGCCAGGCGCCGCCACGACGGGCGCCGAACGCATTCTCGCCGAGGTGCTGGCTGACGTCCTGCGTACCGAACGCGTGTCGGTCGAGAGCCACTTCTTCGAGGAGCTGGGCGCCGACTCGCTGGTGATGGCCCATTTCTGTGCGCGGGTGAGGAAGCGAGGCGACCTGCCGTCGGTCTCGATGAGGGACATCTACCGGTATCCGACGATCAGAAGTCTCGCAAAGGCGCTCGCGGACGTCGCGCCCTCTGCCAAGCCGGCGGCCGCAGGAGCTCTGGAGCCGCCGACGCCGACGACCACGCGGGAATACGTCCTCTGCGGAGCGCTGCAAGTCCTTTTTTACCTTGGGTATTCGTACCTTGGTGTGATCGCGACCATCGCGGGCTACCAGTGGCTGGTGGCCGGATCACAGGGTGTCGAGAGTTACCTGCGCCTGATCCTGCTCAGCGGCGTGGCTTTCCTCGTGGTGTGCGCCGTTCCGATCGCGGGGAAGTGGCTGCTCATCGGTCGTTGGAAGCCCCAGCAGATCCGTGTCTGGAGCCTCGCATACGTCCGCTTCTGGATCGTCAAGACCTTGATCCGGTCGAACCCTGGCGTCCATTTGTTCGTCGGTTCGCCCCTGTACGGGCTCTATTTGCGGGCGCTGGGCGCGAAAGTCGGGCCTCGGGTCGTGATCTTCTCGCGGCGTATCCCCGTGTGCACCGACCTGCTCACGATCGGCGCAGGAACGGTGATCCGCAGGGAGTCGAGCTTCCTCTGCTACCGGGCACAAGCCGGCCGAATCGAGATCGGACCGGTGACCCTCGGCCGGGACGTCTATGTCGGCGAATGGAGCGTGCTGGACATCGACACGTCGATGGGTGATGGAGCGCAGCTCGGTCACGCCTCCGCCTTGCACAGCGGCCAGGCGGTACCGGCCGGCGAGCGGTGGCACGGATCTCCGGCACTGCGTACCGACACGGACTATGTGAGAGTCCCGCCGGCTCGGTGTGGCAGGCTGCGTCGGGCCACTTATGCCACCCTCACCTTGCTCGCCGTCCTCTTCCTGTACGTCCCGCTCCTGAAGGGGGGCCTGGAGCTGCTTTTCCTCGCGGTGTCGTCGCTCATCGAGGTGCTGGACCCGAGCGTACGATCCGGCAGCGGGGCGTTGACATTGCGGGGGCTCTTCATCGAAGCGCTCGCCTTCTCGGCCGTCCTCTTCTTCGGTGCGGTGCTCCTCGGCCTCCTGGCCGTCGGCACTGTTCCTCGCGCATTGAGCGTGTTCCTCAAGCCTGACATGGTCTATCCCATATATAGCTTTCGATACGCGGTACACCGGGTCATTGCGGGGCTGTGCAGGCTGAAGTTCCTCCCGCTGGTCTTCGGTGACAGCTCCTTCATCGTCCACTTCTTGAGCTGGGTCGGTTATCGCCTGTCTCCCGTCGTGCAGACCGGGTCGAATTTCGGCAGCGAAGTGACGACCACGAACCCCGTCCTCACGTCCGTGGGTAGCGGAACGATGGTCGCCGATGGGCTGAACGTGATCAATGACGAGGTCTCGAGCACCTCGTTCCGGGTGTCCCGGGCGGCGATCGGGCCCCGCAACTTCGTGGGCAACTACGTCGCCTACCCCGCCGGCGGAAGGACGGGCGACAACTGCCTCCTCGCGATCAAGGCGATGGTCCCGATCGACGGCCAGGTTCGCGAAGGGGTGGGCTTGCTGGGCTCGCCACCCTTCGAGATTCCGCGCTCCGTCGAGCGCGACAGCCGATACGACCATCTGCGGACGGGGGAGGCGCTGCGCCGCGGCCTTGCCGCAAAAAACCGGTTCAACGTTCGGACGATCGGCATTTTTCTGTTGACGCGGTGGCTGGGTGTCTTCCTGGTCGTGCTGATCGACCTCGCCGCCCTCGCGGTTTTCTACGACGTGTTTGCACACGCGGTCATGGCGGCGCTCTTCGCGCTCAGTGCTGTCGTCGCCGCCGTCTACTACGCGCTGGTGGAGCGTGGCCTCCAAGCGCTCGGCCCGCCGCCGCCGGCAATCTGCTCAATCTACGAACCCGACTTCTGGTGGGTCGAGCGCCTTTGGAAGCTGCATCCGATCAAGTTCTTCCACATCTTCGACGGCACGCCGTTCAAGAGCGTGCTCTGGCGGCTAATCGGTGCTCGGATCGGCAAGAGGGTGTTCGACGACGGTGTCTTCATCTCCGAGCCGACCCTGACCGCCATCGGGGACGAGTGCGTGCTCAATCACTACAGCATTATCCAGTGCGAGTCGCAGGAGGACGGCACCTACAAGTCCGGCTCAACCACGCTTGGAGCCGGCTGCGCGCTCGGGGTTGGCGCATTCGTGAACTACGGCGTGACGATGGGTGGCGGCGCGGTACTCGCCGCGCACTCCTTTCTCATGAAGGGAGAGACTGTTCCACCATGCGCGCGGTGGGGGGGGAACCCGGCGAGAGAGATGTGAGATGAGCACGGTGATCGCAGCGGAGCGCGGCCGGGAGTTCTGGCGCGGGGTACTTCGCGCCGGCGCGCTGGTTGCGACGATCGGCGCAGTCGGTGCCCTCGGTGCGTGCGGCGAGCGCCGGGCCGACGATGGCGTCGAGCACCCTCGCCCGCTCGGGTTCGCGCCGACCTCGGGCTCCATTGAAGGCGGGCGCCTCGTCTTCGTGGATGTCGACGACGGTCAGACGGTCCGCGGCCGGGCGACGGTCGCGTGTCGGTTCGGCAGCCACGCGGCCATCCGGGCCGCCTACGACCGGCCATCGGGTCGTTACGCCTGCCCCGCACCCGCGCACGAGCGGCCCGAAGCCGTAACGCTGACGATCGCGGCCGGCGGCGCGACGGTGACGATGGCGACCCCGTTCGTCTACGTCACGTCGGGCATGGGGAGCGCTCCGCCCGTGGTGGTCGACGTCCCAGCGCTGGCGAAGCAGGTCGAGCGCGTCCGCGCCGATCTTCCCGCCGGCGTCCGGCTGTGCGCCGTCCTAAAAAATGGCGGGCCACCGGCCGGGTTTGCCGAGGCCATCTCTCGCGTAGCCAGGATCGACTATTTCGCGGTGCCCAATCTCGAGGACGGGATCGCGCTGCGCAATGCCGGCATCACGACCCCGATCATGGTCCTCTACATGGCCGAGGCCTCACACGTCCCCGAGCTCGTGCACTACGATCTCGAGCCGGCCGCCTACAGCCTCGAGTGGGTCGACCAGGCGGAGCGACTCCTCCGGTCGGCCGCCCGCCCGCTGAACGTCCACCTGTGGATCGACACCGGCCTCTCGCGCGAGGGCGTCATGCCCGTCGAAGCGCTGCCGATCGCGCGCGCCGTACACGCGAGCGCACGCCTGCGCCTTCGCGGCATCGCCACCCACTTCTGTTGCCTCGGCAAGGGCGATCTCGTGCCACTGCGAGGCGACGATGTCACCAACAAGACCGCGCTCCAGAAGCATCGCTTCGACGAGGTCGTCGGGGCGATCCGCGCCAAGGGGATCGGCCGCGATGCGCTGATCCATGCCGGCTCGAGCGATGCCCTGCGCTTCGGCCTCACGCCGGTCTACTTCGACATGATGCGGATCGGCACGATGCTGTTCGAGAACCCGTCGCCGGAGCACATGAATTATCACTGGACGACCCACATCCTGCAGACCAAGACGCTCCCCGCGGGCTGGTGCGTCGACTACGACTGCAAGGTGGCGTTGCCTCACGCCACCAAGG
>QHSM01000798.1 GCA_003221595.1 Candidatus Rokuibacteriota bacterium
GCGCATGACGAGAGGCTAGAAGACCTCGGCGAGCTTCAGCGGCTTGGGCCGCTCGCGCCGGTGCCCGCGCCCGAAGTACTCGGCCAGCCCCTGACAGATGATGGGCAGCGCGATCGTGACGTCGGCGAAGCACATGACGTTGTCGCTACCGTGCGCCTCCTTGCCCCAGGAGATGCACTCGGTCGCCAGCGTGGCGCCGCCGAGCCCGCCGAAGACGGTGTTGTCGGTGGTGATCTGTATCGAGGCCTTGTGCGGCGTGGGGTCCACGTTGCCGTGGCGGGTCCGGACGCTGGTTGCCGTGATCTGCAGGAAGTCTTTGGGCACGCCGCCGCCGAGGAAGACGACCGACGTCCCGCGCTTGGACGTCATGGCGCTGTCCATGATGTCGGTCGCGATCCGGTAGTCCTTGAAGAAGTCGACGACCGGCGCCTGCTCGGCCTTGGGCGAGGTGCTGTAGCCTTCGCCGATCGGCCCGTCGGGCAGCCCGCAGCAGAACACGGGCACCTGGCTGCGCGCCGTCGTCGCCAGGATCGACTTCTCGAACCCCTTGGCGTTGAGCCAGAGGCCGAGCTCGAACAGCAGGCGCACCGTCGGGATGGTGGGCTTGCGCCAGGTCTCGGCCAGCTCGTCGAAGAACCGGCCGGTGACGACCGTCTCCATCTGGTCGTACTTCTTGGACGAGACGATGTGGTCGTAGAACCGGTAGTACCCCTTCTCGGCGAGCGCCACGTCGTCCACGTGCTCGGGGTCGACGCGGTAGACCCGCGTGCCGTCCATCATGTCCAGCAGGTCCTCGGTGATGTTGGCCGAGGTCGACGCGAGCACGTCGACGTAGCCGCGCTCCACGAGCCACGTGACGAGCGGCCACATGCCGGCGCTCGACATCGACGCCGCGTAGCCCATGCAGATGAGGCTGTCGCCCTCGATCATCCTCTTCCAGGCCGCGAAGGCCTCCGCGAGCTTGCGCCCCTGGAAGGCGGATTTCTCCATCCGCCCGAGCAGGGCGAGCACGCTGCCCCGCCCACCGTCTTCGGTGACGGTCATGGGTTCGCGGACGAGGCTCGGGTCGTCGAAACCGAGGTCACGAGTCATGGTCGCTCCTATCGCTGGGGTAGCCAGGTGCGCGATTTGGCGTGTTCGTCGGCCCGCTCGGTCCGGAGATACCGGTAGCGGCTGCCCCGGGCGATCAACGCCTCCTGCACGCTGCCGCCGGGGAACTGGGCCCGCAGCCGGGGCACGACGAACGACCGGTCGAAGAATCGGCACGAGAAGATGTCGAAGTAGGCGCGCTCCTCGCGGGGGAACACGTGCAGGCTCACGTGGCTCTCCGCGATCATCGTCATGGCGCTGAGCACCGGCTGGCCGCCGACCTCGTCGCGGATGACGTAGGGCCGCATGATCGGGGTCATGCCGATCTCGGCCGGGAGCCGATCGAAGAGCTGGAACAGGGAGTCGAGATCTTGAGGCCCCTGGTAGGCATCGATATTCAGGAACAGATGGGGCCCGAAGTCGTTCTCGACGTCTGGCTCGGAGTCCTTCAGGTCCTGCCGTTCTACGGTCCGGACACTGGTGAGCGCGCACGGAAAGACCGCCTCGAGTAGCGCCCGGAGCTTGGCCGGGTCGAACTCGTCCGTTGTAGTAGGGCAGCACGAAGGCCGGCATGGCCCGCCGCAGTCCGAGCTGCGCGGGCGCGTCCTCGAGAACCTCCTGGATCAGGTGAGCGTCGTCGAAGCGAGAGCGGAAACCCCGAAACCCGTCGATCGTGAAGTGGAGCATTCGCCTCCCTCCATGGCGCCTCGGCGCTTCGCCCATCTTAACGCGGTTCTCTTCGTCCTTTAATAGCGAAACGTCGAATTATTTCCGCGAGCAGCCCCGGAAGGTGCCGCTGGAGGAGCACCGCGGCCTTCCCGAAGCCGGTGATCACCACTTCTCGGCGCCGCCGCGCCACGGCGCTCACGATCTTTCGCGCGGCCGTGGGCGTCGCCATGACCAGCGCGGCGGGAATCGGCGGCGACGGCTTCTCGGCGCGCCGGACGCCGCGGTTATCGACCTGACGGATCTCCGACTCGATGAAGCCCGGGCTGATCAAGGTCACCGAGGCGCCGTGCTCGGCCAGCTCGTGCCCGAGCGAGGCGGCCAGGCCGCGCACCGCGAACTTGCTCATGGAGTAGGCCGAGGAGCCGGCAACGGCGACGTGGCCGCTCACGCTCCCGATCACCACGAGCCGCCCGCGGCTCTTCTTGAGGTCCTCGAGCGTCGCGTA
>QHSM01000416.1 GCA_003221595.1 Candidatus Rokuibacteriota bacterium
CGAGGCGCGCGAGAAGTATTTCATCGAGAAGGAGAAGGACAAGGACGGCAACACGGTGACCGTCAACCGACTGGAGGCGATCGCCTCGCTCGGGTCGGCGTGCGCGGACAACGAGGAATGCTACCTCCTGTCCAAGCTCAACCGGACCTTCGGCATCGTCTACCACGAACACCAGGCCCGAGTCTGACACTCCGCCACGGTCCCAGCTTTGGGGACCACGTTCGGTCGCGGGGCGATGACGACGAACCTCATCGACCTCCAGCACTCGGATGTCATCATGGCCACCTCCAACATGGCCGAGAACCACCCGGTGGGCTTCCAGTGGGTGATGAAGGCCAAGGAGCGGGGCGCGAAGTTCATTCACGTGGACCCGCGGTTCACGCGCACGAGCGCCGCGGCCGACATCCACGTGCCGATCCGGTCGGGCACGAACATCGCGTTCTTCGGCGGGCTCATCAACTACGCGATCCAGCACAACCTCTACTTCCGGGACTACGTCGTCCATTACACGAACGCGTCGTTCCTGATCGACCCGGAGTTCAAGACGGCGACGGACGGCAACGGGCTCTTCACCGGTTTCGACGCGGCGAAGGGAGCGTACGACCGGACGTCCTGGAAGTACCAGCTCGACGGTGAGGGGAATCCCAAGCGCGACCTGACGCTCCGGGATCCCCACTCGGTCTTCCAGCTCATGCGGCGGCACTACAGCCGCTACACGCTGCAGATGGTGGAGCGCGTCTGCGGGATTCCGCAGGCGAAGTTCGAGGAGGTCGCCAAGCTCTACTGCTCCAACTCGGGGCGGGAGAAGACCGGAACGATCACGTACGCGCTGAACCTGACGCAGCACACCAACGGCGTCGAGAACATCCGGGCGCTCTGCATGCTGCAGCTCCTGCTCGGGAACATCGGCCGCCCGGGCGGCGGGGTCACCGCGCTGCGCGGCCACGCCAACGTCCAGGGCGCCACCGACCTGGAGCTCCTCTACCACGAGCTGCCCGGGTACATGGCGCAGCCCCTCCGCGACGCTCATCCCGACCTGACCGCCTACATGGAGAA
Organism: Candidatus Rokuibacteriota bacterium; assembly: GCA_003221595.1. Lineage (GTDB taxonomy): Bacteria > Methylomirabilota > Methylomirabilia > Rokubacteriales > CSP1-6 > AR31. The sequence continues at coordinate 1,057 of QHSM01000416.1, forward strand.
GGAGACACCGAAGGGCGGGTTCTGGGTCAACAAGCCCAAGTTCTTCGTGAGCCTGCTCAAGGCCTTCTACGGTGACGCGGCGACCAAGGACAACGAGTACGGCTACCAGTGGCTGCCCAAGCGCGCCAAGGCCGACGCCTACAGCCACCAGCACATCTTCGTGGACATGTACAACGGCGCGATCAAGGGGTTCCTCGCCCTCGGGCAGAACCCCGCGGTCGGCGGCCCCAACGCCAAGCTCGCCCGCAGCGCCATGCAGCGTCTGGACTGGCTCGTCGTCAAGGACATCTTCCTGACCGAGACGGCCGAGATCTGGAAGGCGCCGGGGGTCGATCCCAAGACCGTCAAGACCGAGGTCTTCTTCATGCCGGCCGCGCCGGCCGCCGAGAAGGACGGCTCGCTGACGAACACGATGCGGCTCATCCAGTGGCACGAGAGGGCGGTGACGCCGCCCGGCGACGTGACCTCGGACGCCGAGTTCGTGTGCACGCTCGCGCGGCGCCTCCAGGCGCTCTACGCGGGCTCCAAGAAGGAGCGCGACCGCGGCTTCCTGGCGGCCAGCTTCAAGTACGGCGACAACCCCAAAGAGCCGGAGATGGTCGAGGTCCTCAAGGAGATCAACGGCTACGCGACCGAGGACATCACGGACAAGGACGGCAAGGTCGTCTACAAGAAGGGCCAGCCGCTCAACACCTTCGCCCACATGACCGACGACGGCAAGACGGCCGGCGGCTGCTGGATCTACACCGGCGTCACCGTCGAGGGCCCCGACGGCAAGCTCGTCAACAAGGCGAACGCGCGCAAGCCGGCCGACGACAAGGACTATCTCGGGCACGGCTGGGGGTTCGCGTGGCCCGCGAACCGGCGCATCCTCTACAACCGCGCGGCGGCCGACCTGGCCGGCAAGCCCTGGAGCGAGAAGAAGAAGCTCATCTGGTGGGACGCCGAGGCGCCGGGCAACGAGCCGAGCAAGAAGGGCAAGTGGGTCGGGCTCGACGTACCGGATTTCAACCCCTTCCTGGCGCCGGACGCCAAGAACGGCGACAAGCCGTTCATCATGCGCACCGACCTGGTCGGCGGGTTCTTCGGCCCGCTCAACGACGGCCCGTTCCCCGAGCACTACGAGCCGATCGAGTCGCCGGTCAGAAATCTCCTGTCCAAGCAGCAGAACAACCCGGTGGCGAAGATCTGGAAGGTCCCCGACCAGCAGAACGAGCTGGCCCCCACGGGCTCGGCCGAGTACCCGTACGTCATCACGACGTACCGGCTGACGGAGCACCACCTCTCCGGCGTCATGTCGCGCTACCTGCCGATGCTGGCGGAGCTGCACCACTCGCACTTCACCGAGATCAGCCATGAGCTGGCCGATGAGCTCGCGCTCAAGAACGGCGACATGGTCACCGTGGCGACGCCGCGGGGCAAGATTCACGTGAGGGCCATGGTGACGAACCGCCTCAAGCCGTTCGTGATCGACGGCAAGAAGGTGCACCAGATCGGCGTGCCCTGGCACTGGGGCTACAACGGAATTGCCGAGCTGCCCGGGAGCCGCGGCGACATCACCAACGATCTCTCCGCCACCGTCGGCGACCCCAACGTGTACATCCAGGAGACGAAGGCCTTCATGTGCAACGTGAAGAAGGGGGTGGTGTAGTCATGGCGCGCACGCTGGCGATGTTCACCGACACGTCGCTGTGCATCGGCTGCCGGGCGTGTCAGGTCGCGTGCAAGCAGTGGAACGAGCTCGGCCTGGAAGTACCGGACTGGACCGGGACCTACCAGAACCACACCCACTTCACCGACAAGACGTTCCGGCTGGTCCGCTTCATCGAGGAGCCCAAGCCCACCGGCGACCTGGCGTGGCTGCTCATGTCGGACGTCTGCAAGCACTGCGCTGAGGCGGGCTGCCTCGACGCGTGTCCGACCGGCGCCATCTATCGAACCGAATACGGCACGGTCAACATCAACCAGGACGTGTGCAACGGATGCCGCTACTGCGTCTCCTCGTGCCCCTTCGGTGTGGTGAGCTTCAACGAGACGACCGGCACGGCGAAGAAGTGCACGTTCTGCAACGACCGCATCCACAACGGGCTCGGACCCGCCTGCGCCAAGGCGTGCCCGACCGACTCGATCCAGTTCGGCTTCCGGGACGACCTCGTCACGAAGGCCCAGAAGCGCGTCGAGACCCTGAAGGCGATGGGCTTCAAGGACGCGCAGCTCTACGGGGCCGACTCCAAGGGCTTCCTGGGAGGCCTGAACGCGTTCTTCCTTCTGCTCTCGAAGCCGTCGACGTACAGCCTGCCGGAGCAGCCCAAGCTCCCGCAGCGGAACGTCGTCGTCGATTCGCTCCTCTCCGTCGGCTCGGCCATCGTCATCGGGCTGGGCGCGCTGCTCGCGTTCCGCGATCGCGAGCAGGGAGACGGCAATGCTTAAGACGCCCGACTGGGAGCTGATGATCGTCTGGTACTTCTTCCTCGGCGGCATCGCCGGCGGCGCCTACTTCACCGCCGCGATCGCCGACAACTTCGGCACCGTCCGCGATCGCGCGGTCGCGAGGACCGGCTATCTGCTGTCGCTGCCGCTCGTCGGAATGTGCGGGATGCTGCTCATCGCGGACCTCGGCGTGCCCCGCCGGTTCCTCAACATGCTGGCGGCGTTCAAGTTCTGGGACCCGATGTCCATCGGCGCCTGGATGGTCGGCGTCTTCGGCTTGTTCACGTTCGTCTCGTCGGTGCTCAGCTTCACGTCGTCGGAAAAGATGGCGGCGCTCCGGCGGAAGATCGGCCTGGTCGGCCTGCTCTTCGGCTTCTTCCTCGCCAGCTATACGGGCGTGCTCATCAGCAATTCCGCCATGCCCTTCTGGAGCGACGCCCGGTTGATGGGCGCGTTGTTCCTCGCCTCCGGCGCTTCGACCGGCATGGCCGCGGTGTCGCTCCTCATGTTCGTCACCGGCGCGACCGCGGGCGAGGGATGGGGAAAGGTGAAGAAGGCCGACCGGTTCTCGATGATCTTCGAGCTGCTCGTGCTGGCCGCCTTCCTCTTCATGCTGGGCTCGGCGGCGAAGCCGATCACGACGGGCCACTTCGCGCCGCTGTTCTGGGGCGGGCTGGTGGCCATGGGGCTCGTGATCCCGCTGGTCCTGGACCTCGTCGGTCACAGGGTCCGGGCGCTGGCTCCGATTGCCGCGGTGCTCGTCCTCGTGGGCGGCTTCATCCTTCGCTATGTCGTGCTGATGTCGATCCAGGCCTGAGGGGCCCGCTCTCGACTCTGGATCTTCGCGAGGAGTGGGCCGATCTTCTGCGGCGGCGCCCCGCGTTCAGCGAGGCGCTCGCCGCGTACGGCGAGATCATCGCGGCGTGGGCGCGCTGGGCCCCCGGGCGCCTGACGCCTCTCGGCTGGAACGCCTCCGAATGCCGGCGCGTCTGGGAATCCGGCGTGCCGCTCCTTCCCCGAGCTCCCGCGCCGATCGTCGCCGACGACCTCGAGGAGCTTCTCGCCGTCGTCATGGAGAGCCTGGCCGTCATCAAGCACGACGCCATACCGTGGCTCCGGCTGGTCGCCGAGGCATGGGACCACGGCGCAATCGCGCCGGCGGCGCTCTTTCCCGCGCCGGGCGGTGTGGCCGCGCAGATCGTCGAGACGATCGCCGGGTCGAGCGCGGAGATGGCCGCCTTCCTCGCCTGCGGGAGCCTCCGGCCCGCGCTCGAGGCCTACTTCGCCGAGGTACGGTCGAACCTCGGGCTGCACGACTGGGCGCTCGGCGTGTGCCCGTTCTGCGGTGCCCCGGCCGCCTTCTCGGACGTGCTCGAGGACGGCCGGCGGCGGTTGGCGTGCCATCTCTGCGGCGGCGGCTGGTTCTTTCCGCGCACGAAGTGCCCGTTCTGCGCGAGCGAGCGTAGCCAGGACCTGCTGCGCCTCGAGCCGGAGAGCCAGGATCAGGGCTACCTGATCATCGCCTGCGGCGGCTGCCGCGGCTATCTGAAGGAGCTCGACCGCCGCGTTCGGTGGAACGGGCAGTCCGCTCTCGTCGAGGACTGGGGATCGCCTCACCTCGACCTCATCGCGCATCGCGCCGGCTACCGGCGGCCCGTTCCCGTCCTGATCGGCCTGGCGCAGCCCATCTAAATCCGCATCGGAAATATGGTAAACTCTCGCTGCGCTTGAGTTTTTAGAGCTATGCACCTGACCCTGCTGACCCTTGCGATCGTCGGGTATGTTGCAGCGACAGGCCTGGCCCTGGCGTACCTCGTCCAGCGGGACGAGCTTTTGCACCGCCTGGCCGCGCTCGCCACGCTAGCGGCCTGGATCCTCCACACCGGGGCCCTGCTCGCCCTGGCGATCGACCTTGGCCGGCCCCCATTCAGCAGTCTCCCCGAGGCGGTTTCGGTCGCCGTCTGGGTCGTCGTGCTCCTGGAGATGTGGCTCGAGCGCCGGTACGGCCTGTCCAGGCTCGGCGCCTTCGTTCTGCCGGTGGCCCTGGCGCTCAGCCTGCAATCGACGGCGATACGCCCGTTGATCGTTCCGGCGCTCAGCGGCGCCTGGGTGTGGGTGCACATCGGGCTGGCTCTCGTGGGAATCGCGGCCTTCGTCTTCAACTTCGCCGGCGCGCTGATGTACCTGCTCCAGGAGCGACAGCTCCGGGCCAAGCGCCCGGGCGCCCTGTACTACTCGCTGCCGGCTCTCGCGACCCTCGATCGCCTCACCTATCGCACGCTCGCGCTCGGCTTTCCGTTCCTGACGACGGGGCTGCTCCTCGGCGTCCTGTGGGCCGGGGCCGCCTGGGGTAGCGTCTTCGCCTTCGATCCTCTGGCGCTCCTCTCCTTCATCGCCTGGGCGGTCTACGCGGCAACCCTCGCGGGACGCGCCGTCGGCGGCTGGCACGGGCGGCGCGCCGCGTACTTCGCCATCCTGGGATTCGCCGCTCTCGCGCTCACGCTGGGCGCTGGGCTGTTTCTCCCGGGCAAGCACGGCGGATAGAATGCCGCTCTTCGTCGCCGGCGTCTCGCATCGCAACGCTCCGGTGGAGCTGCGGGAACAGCTCGCGGTCGACGAGGACAAGCTGCGCGAGGTGCTCCGCGACATCGCCGCGACCGGCGTGGTCCGCGAGGCGCTGATCCTGTCGACCTGTAACCGGGTCGAGGTGTATGCCGTCGCCGAGGTGCCGGGCGAGGCGCGCGCCGCGACGTTCCGGCATCTCTGCAGTCACCGCGGCGTCGACTCGGCCTCCGTCGACACGGTGCTCTACACCCACACCGAGAGCGAGGCCGTTCGGCACGCGTTTCGCGTCGCCGCGAGCCTCGACTCGATGATGCTCGGCGAGCCGCAGATCCTGGGGCAGGTGAAAGACGCGTTCGCCCTCGCCCAGTCGTGCGAGACGATCGGGCCCGCCCTCCACACGCTGTTCACGCAGGCCTTCGCCGTGGCGAAGAAGGTGCGGACGGAGACGGAGATCGCGCGGCATGCGGTGTCCGTCTCGTTCGCCGCCGTCGAGCTGGCGAAGAAGATCTTCGCCGGGCTCGTCGGCCGGGGCGTTCTCCTCGTGGGCGCGGGCAAGATGAGCGAGCTTGCCGCCCGGCACCTCATCGATCAGGGCGCGTTCCCGCTCTACGTCGCCAACCGCACCTGGGCGCGAGCCCAGGAGCTGGCGCGAGCCCTGGCGGGGACGGCCGTGCCCTTCGACGAGCTGCCGACCGCGCTGGCCGCGGTCGACATCGTCATCGCCTCGACCGGCGCGCCCGACCCGGTGATCAAGCGCGAGACCGTCAGCCGCGTGATTCCGGCTCGCCGCGGCCGACCACTGTTCTTCATCGACATCGCCGTTCCCCGCGACGTGGAGGACACCGTCGACACGCTGGACGGCGTCTACTGCTACGACATCGACGACCTGAAGCAGGTCGTGGACGCGAACATCCGGGAGCGCGCCCGCGAGGCGCATCGGGCCGAGGCGCTCGTCGAGCGCGAGGTCGCGAAGTTTCTCGTCAGGCTGGGCGACGTCGAGGTGATTCCCACGATCGTCTCGCTGCGCGAGCGGCTCGAGGCGATCCGCGTGGGCGAGGTCAAGCGGACGCTCGCCCGGCTCCCCGACGCCACGCCCGAAACCCGCGCCGCGCTCGAGGCGATGTCGTCCGCAATCGTGAACAAGATCCTGCACGCGCCGATCACCAAGCTCCGCGAGTCCTCCCGCGCCGGCTCGCCCCGTTCCTGGCTCGAGCTAGTCCACGAGCTCTTCGGTCTGGGCCGGGGAAGAAACGAATGAAACAAGCAGTCGCAAGAGAAATGAAACAAGCAGTCGCAAGAGATCGGGCGTGTCGGAGCCACGCCGCTTCTATCTCAGGCCGCCCCCGGTCCAAGCCGGCCTCACGGTCCCCGCTACAACACAGCCACGCCGCTTCTATCTCAGGCCACCCCCGGTCCAAGCCGGCCTGGAGGCCCCCGCTACAATGATCCGGATCGGCACCCGGGGAAGTCAGCTCGCGCTCGCGCAGGCCGGGGCCGTCGCGGTCCATCTCACCGGCGCGGGGGAGCAGGTCGAGATCGTTCCCGTGCGAACCGAGGGGGACCGCCGGCAGGAGGTCCAGCTGGCGGCGATCGGGGGAAAAGGGCTGTTCGTGCGAGAGATCGAGGAGATGCTCCTGAGCGGCGGAGTCGACTGCGCCGTGCACAGTCTCAAGGACCTGCCGGCCCAGCTCCCGCAGGGCCTCGTCTTCGCCGCGTTTCCGGAGCGGGAGGACGCGCGGGACGTCCTCGTGACCCGGGAGCCCGCCCGCTTCGAGAGCCTGAGCCCCGGCGCCAGGGTCGGCACCGGGAGCCCGCGCCGCCGCGCGCTGGCCCTGGCGCTGCGGCCCGATCTCGTCGTCGAGCCCGTTCGCGGCAATGTGGACACGCGGCTCCGGAAGCTCGCGAGCGAAGGCTGGGACGGCGTGCTCCTCGCCGCATCCGGCCTCAAGCGTCTCGGGCTGGTCCCGGGCAACGTGCAGTCGCTCGACCCGGAGGTATTCGTGCCGGCGGTCGGGCAGGGAGTGCTGGCGGTCGAGATCAGGGCCGACGACCACCGCGTGCGAGCCCGGCTCGAGCCGCTCGACCACGCGCCGACGCGGGCCTGCGCGCTGGCCGAGCGCGAATTTCTCGGCCGGCTGGGCGCCTCGTGCAACTCGCCGATGGCCGCCCACGCCGTCCTCGACGGCGGACGGCTCAGGATGAACGGGCTGGTCGCGAGCGAGGATGGGCGCAAGGTTCTCCGCGCGAGCGGACTGGGCACGCCGGACGAGCCGCAGCGCCTGGGCCGGCAGCTCGCGGAATCGCTCCTCGATCAGGGCGCTGCCTCGGTGGCGGCACTGCGGCCGGTGGCATCATGGCGCGAGTGACGCGGGCGCTCGACGAGCGGCCGCTCGAGGGCCGCACCATCGTGGTCACGCGCGCCCGCGCTCAGGCCCAGCGATTCGCCCAGCTCCTGGAAGCAGCCGGCGCGCGGGTGCTGCAGGCGCCGGCGATCGTCATCGAGCCGCCCGCGTCGTGGGAGCTGCTCGACACGGCCCTGGCGGCGCTCGACTCGTTCACCTGGGTGGTCTTCACGAGCGTGAACGGTGTCGCGATGGTGGACCGACGCCTGACCGCGCGGGGACTCGCGTGGGCCGCGATCACCCGCAAGCGGGTGGCGGCGATCGGCCCCGCGACCGCCGAGGCGCTCGCCGAACACGGCGTGCGCGTCGAGCTGGTCCCGGCGGAATATCGCGCCGAGGCGCTGGTCGAAGGGCTGCGGCGCGTCGTCGGGCCCGGCGACCGCGTGCTCCTGCCCCGCGCGAAGGAGACACGCGACGTGCTGGTGGTCGAGCTCCGCCGCCTCGGCGTCGCCGTGACCGAGGTGCCGGCCTACCAGACCCGGCGCGTCGAGGACGGCGTCGTCCGCCTCCGCGAGGCGCTGGCGTCGGGCTCGGTCGACGCGGTGACCTTCACGAGCTCGTCCACCGCGCGGAACTTCGCCGAGCAGTTCAGCGACGACGAGCGGAGCGCCTGGCGGGGGCGAATCGCCGTTGCCTCCATCGGGCCGATCACCGCCGCGACCGCCGCCGAGTACGGCCTGTCCACCGACGTGATGCCGAGCGAGTACACGATTCCCGCCCTCGCGCGGGCGCTCGCCGACTATTTTTCCCGGGCCCCGAAGAGCGCGGGCCGCCGATCAAGAAGGAGCGAGTGATGGCGCACGCTATGTTCCGCCCCCGACGTCTTCGCGAGAAGCCGCTGCTCCGCAAGCTGGTGCGCGAGACGGCGCTGGCCGTCGACGACCTCATCTATCCGCTCTTCGTCGTGCACGGCCGGGGCGTGCGCGAGCCGATCGCGTCGATGCCCGGTCAGTTCCGGCTCTCCATCGACGAGCTGGTGAAGGACATGAAGGACGTCGCGAGCGTGGGGATCCCGGGCGTGCTGCTCTTCGGTCTGCCGGCCGACAAGGATCCGCGCGGCTCCGAGGCGTACGCCGACGACGGCATCGTGCAGCAGGCGGTCCGGGCGGTGAAGGACGTGGTGCCGGACCTGCTCGTCCTGACCGACGTGTGCCTGTGCCAGTACACGAGCCACGGCCACTGCGGCATCGTCGAGGGCGGAACCGTGCGCAACGATCCGACGCTCGAGCTGCTCGCCCGCGTCGCCGTCTCGCACGCCGAGGCCGGCGCCGACATGGTCGCGCCCTCCGACATGATGGACGGCCGCGTCGGCGCCATCCGCGAGGCGCTCGACGACGCGAGCTTCACCGACACGCCGATCATGGCGTACTCGGCCAAGTACGCGTCGAGCTTCTACGGCCCCTTCCGGGACGCGGCTGACTCGACGCCGCAGTTCGGCGACCGGCGGGCGTACCAGATGGATCCGGCGAACGGCGTGGAAGCGATGCGCGAGATCGCGCTCGACCTGGACGAGGGCGCGGACATCGTCATGGTCAAGCCGGCGCTGCCGTACCTCGACATCATCTCGCGCGCCAAGGCGGAGTTCGGCGTCCCGCTGGCCGCGTACTCGGTCTCGGGCGAGTACGCGATGATCCGCGCCGCCGGGCGCCTGGGCTGGCTCGACGAGGAGCGCGCGATGATGGAAGCCCTGACCGCCATCCGCCGCGCGGGCGCGGACGTGGTCATCACATACTTCGCCCGGGACGCCGCGCGGCAGCTCGAGCGCGGCGGTGGGAGCTGAGGGTCACGTGCGAATCTCGGCCAAAGGCGAGTATGCGATCCAGGCGATGCTCGATCTGGCGCTCCATCGCGAGCGCGGTCTCACGCCCATCCAGGCCATCGCCGCGCGCCAGGCGATCCCGCAGCGCTATCTCGAGCAGGTGCTGCTCGCGTTGAAGCGCGCCGGCCTCCTCACGTCCCGGCGCGGGTCGGCGGGCGGCTATCACCTGACGCGTCCGCCCGAGGACATCACCGTGGGCGACGTCCTGCGCGCCGTCGAGGGCGCCGCGGCGCCGTTCGAGACGCAGCGCCGGGGAGGCCGGAGCACCGGGGAGCGCCACGATCTGGCCGAGCTGTGGGCCGAGATCTCGAGCGCGGTCTCGAAGGTCGTCGACCAGCTCACGCTGGGCGATCTCGCGGCCCGCGCGCGCGAGCGCCGTAGCGCCGCCCGGCCGATGTACCACATATGACGCCCGCGTCGAAGATCGCGAGCTCGGTCGTCGAGCTCGTCGGGCGGACGCCGATGGTCCGGCTCAACCGCGTGCCCAAGCCCGGCGGGGCGAGTGTCGTCGCGAAGGTCGAGTCATTGAACCCCGGCGGGAGCGTCAAGGACCGCATCGCCGTCGCCATGCTCGAGGACGCCGAGCGCCGCGGGCTCCTGAAGCCGGGCTCGACCATCGTCGAGCCGACCAGCGGCAACACCGGCATCGGGCTCGCGATGGTGGCCGCGGTCCGCGGCTACCGGCTGATCCTGACGATGCCCGACGACATGAGCGTCGAGCGCCAGCGCCTCCTTGCCCGGTTCGGCGCCGAGCTCCACCTGACGCCGGCGATCGAGGGCATGACGGGCGCGGTGCACGCGGCCCGCGAGCTCCTGCGCGAGCACCCCGACTACTTCATGCCGCAGCAGTTCGAGAACCCGGCGAATCCGGAGGCGCACCGGCGGACGACCGCGATCGAGATCCTCGATGCCGTCGGGGGGCACCTCGACGCTTTCGTCGCCGGGGTGGGGACCGGTGGAACGCTGACCGGAGTGGGCGAGGTCCTCAAGGACAAGATCCCCGGCGTGCGCGTCGTGGCGGTCGAGCCGTCGGCGTCGCCCGTGCTCGCCGGCGGCCGGGCGCGGCCCCACGCGATCCAGGGGATCGGCGCCTCGTTCGTGCCGGGCGTGCTGAACCAGTCGATCATCGACCGGATCATCGCGGTACGCGACGAGGACGCGCTGGCCTGGTCGCGGCGACTGGCGCGAGAAGAGGGGCTGCTGGTCGGCGTCTCGGCCGGAGCGGCGGTGTTCGCCGCCTGTCTCGTGGCCGGAGAGCTCGCGCCGGGCCAGCTCGTGGTCACCGTCCTCCCCGACACGGGCGAGCGGTACCTCAGTCCCGGAGGCTAGGCGTGGCCGTGACGGTCTACATCCCGACCTCGTTCCGTCGGGCCACGAACAATCGCGACCGCATCGAGGTCACCGCGGTCGACATCAGCCGGCTGCTCGATCAACTCGAGGCCTCGTACGGTGGCTTGAAGGGGCTCGTGCGCGACGAGGGCGGCGAGGTACACCATCACGTGAACATCTATGTGAACGGCGAGGCGATCGAATCGCTCCAGGGCCAGCGCACGGCGCTCACGGACGGCGACGAGGTCACGATCATTCCCGCGCTGGCGGGTGGCGGCCTCCGCCGCGCCGCGGTGGCGCCATGATCGTCACGGCGGAGGAGCTCGAGGCGATCCGGCGGCAGGCGGTCGAGGAATATCCGCGCGAGTCGTGCGGCGTCATCCTCGAGCAGGGACGGCTCCGGCGGATCGTCCGGTGCCGGAACATCCAGGACGAGCTGCACGCCAAGGATCCGCAGCGCCATCCCCGGGACGCGCGGACGGCGTACTTCATCGACCCCAAGGATCTGCTCCGCATCGGACGCCTCGAGGGCGAGGGATTCTCGATCGCGGTGATCTACCATTCGCACGTGGACGCCGGCGCCTACTTCTCGCCCACCGACCGGCAGCAGGCGCTGATCGGCGGAGAGCCGACGTATCCCGGCGCGACCTATCTGGTGACGTCGGTGATGGGCGGACGGGCGGACGCCGTCGCCGGCTTCCGCTGGAGCGATCGCGAGCGGGATTTCGTGCGCGTCGAGCTAGGCTCCGATCGCTGGCGCTGGCTCGAGCGCGCCCTCTTCGGCGCGGGCCGACTGTGGGAGCGGGCGGGGCTGAGCACGCTGGGCCGGAAGTCCTGACATGCGAGACTCCAAGAGCCTCTTCGAAGCCGCCGGCCGCGTGATTCCCGGCGGCGTCAACAGCCCGGTCCGCGCGTTCCGCGGGGTCGGCGGCGAGCCGTTCTTCGTGGCCCACGGCAAGGGGGCGCGCATCTGGGACGTCGACGGCCGCTCCTATCTCGACTTCCTCGGCTCGTGGGGGCCGCTCATCCTCGGCCACGCCCCGGCGCCGGTGATCGCCGCCGTCACCGAGGCCGCGACGCGCGGGACAAGCTACGGCGCGCCGACCGGGCTCGAGGTCGACATGGCCGAGGCGATCACGCGGGCCTTTCCGTCGATCGAGCTGGTACGCCTCGTCAGCTCGGGGACGGAGGCCGCGATGAGCGCGATCCGTCTGGCCCGCGGCGCCACCGGCCGCCCGTTCCTCGTGAAGTTCGACGGCTGCTATCACGGCCATGCGGACAGCCTCCTGGTGAAGGCGGGCTCCGGCGGCGCGACGTTCTCGATCCCGGATAGCGCCGGCGTGCCCGGGCCGCTCGCCCGGCTGACGCTCACGGCGCCGTTCAACGACCTCGACGCCGTCCGCGCGCTGTTTCGCGAGCGCGGGCGCGAGATCGCCGCGGTCATCGTCGAGCCGGTCGCCGGCAACATGGGCGTGGTGCCGCCGCGCCCCGGTTTCCTCGAGGGGCTGCGCGAGATCACGCTCGCCCACGAGAGCGTGCTCATCTTCGACGAGGTCATCACGGGGTTCCGCGTCGCGTACGGCGGCGCGCAGGAGCTCTACGGCGTCCGCGCCGACCTGACGTGCCTCGGCAAGGTCATCGGGGGCGGGCTTCCGGTGGGCGCCTACGGCGGGTCGCGGAGTCTGATGAGCCACGTGGCGCCGCTCGGCAACGTCTATCAGGCCGGGACGCTGTCGGGGAATCCGCTGGCGGTCGCGGCGGGTCTCGCGACCCTCGCCGAGCTCCGCAAGCCCGACGTCTACCGGCGCCTGGACGCGCTCGGCGGCGAGCTCGAGCGGGGACTGCGAAGCGCCGCCGATCAGGCGCGCGTCCCGCTGACCGTGAACCGCGTCGGCTCCATGCTGACGGGCTTCTTCTGCGAGGGGCCGGTGACCGATTACGCCTCCGCCAAGCGCGCCGATACGAAGCGCTACGCGCGCTACTTCCACGAGATGCTCGCGCGCGGCGTGTTCCAGGCGCCCTCGCAGTTCGAGGCGGCGTTCGTGTCGCTCGCGCACACCGACGCCGACATCGCGCTGGCCGGACGGGCCGCCGCCCAGGCCCTGACGGTCGGCTGATCTCCCTTTAGCCACCACGAACCGCGCGAATAGATTGACGGGCCACGGAGGCGGTGATAGGGTCCACAAGCATCCTTCAATCCCTCGGGGGGCAATCGACTGTCGATGACGGCCAAGGCGGGCGTAGGCGCACTCGGCGTAGCGCTCCTCGCCGTTCTGATCTTCCTGGCGGTGTCGTCGTGGAGCCGCCTGCCGGCCGTGGCGAAGCCCTCCAACCAGCCGATCAACTTTCCCCATAACGTCCACGTCGGCACCTACAAGATCGACTGCCAGTACTGTCACAGCGAGGCGCGTCGCTCGGAATACGCCGGGCTACCGTCAGTCGAGCGGTGCATGGGCTGCCACAAGATCACCGGGGCCGCGCTGCCGGAGGTCAAGAAGCTCGCCGAGTTCCACGCGAAGAAGGAGCCGATCCCCTGGGTGCGGGTGAACAAGCTTCCCGAGTTCACTTACTTTCCTCACAAGGCACACATACGCGCGGGCCTCAAGTGCCAGACGTGTCACGGGCCGGTCGAGACGATGACCACCTACGCGGCCCAGACCGGACCGAGGCTGACGAACGACCTCCTGAATCTCGTCGGGCTGAGGCCGGCGCCGCCGCCGCTCACGATGGGCTGGTGCGTGGACTGTCACCGCAAAGAGAACGCGACGGCCGGACGCCACGCGCCGCTCGATTGCGTGACGTGCCACCACTGAGACAGACGACACATGAAACGGCGTGACTTCTTCAAGATCGTGACGGCCTCCGGCGCCGCGGCCGCGGCGGGCGGCTGCCAGCAGGCCGCCGAGTCCATCCTGCCGCTGGTCGTCCCGAACGAGCAGATCGTGCCCGGCGTCGCCTCCTGGTTCGCCACGGTGTGCCGCGAGTGCCCGGCGGGCTGCGGCGTCCTCGCGCGGAACCGCGAGGGGCGCATCGTGAAGCTCGAGGGCAATCCCGACCACCCCGTCAACGCGGGCGCCCTCTGCCTGCGCGGACAGGCCGCGCTCCAGGGTCTCTACCATCCCGATCGGATCGCGGGCCCGATGGTGCGAGAGGGGAGCGGCGGGTTCAGGTCGGCGACGTGGGAGGCGGCCGAGAAGCTCGTCGTCGAGAAGCTCACCGCGCTGCGCGGTACCGGCAAGGGCCGTGCGATCGCGCTGGTGTCGCAGCTCGAGAGTGGAAGCGTCGGCGCCCTCCTCGATCGGTGGGGCCAGGCCCTCGGCGCGCGCCCGCGAGTGACGCTGGAGCCCTTCGCGTACGAGCCGATCCGGGCCGCGAACCGGATCACGTTCAACCGCGACGCGATCCCGTACTACGCGTTCGAGGACGCCGAGACCATTCTGTCGTTCGGCGCCGACTTCATCGAGACGTGGCTGTCCAACGTGGGCTACGCGCGGATGTTCGCGCGGATGCACTCGTTCCGCGACGGGCGCGCGGGCACGCTCATCCACGTCGAGCCGCGACAGTCCTTGACCGCGTCGAACGCCGACGAGTGGGTCCGCAACGTTCCCGGGACGGAAGGACTCCTCGCGCTCGCCATTCTCCGGGTGATGGTGGACGAGGGCATGGCGGACCGCCGGTTCGGCGACGCCGTGGCCGGCGTCGACCTCAAGAAGGCCGCCGAGACCACCGGGGTCGCGGCGGAGACGATCAAGCACGTCGCGAAGGCGTTCGCCCACGCCAAGCCGGGGCTCGCCATCGGCGGCGGGGTCGCGGTGACCGGCTCCAACGCGACCGAGACCCAGGTCGCGATCAATCTCTTGAACGCGGCGGCCGGGAACGTCGGCAAGACGGTCCGCTTCGGCCCCGACTCGGCGTACGGCAAGGTCACGCCGCACGCGGAGGTGGCCGCGCTCGCGCGCGCCATGGCGGGCGGCGAGATCGAGATGCTCGTGCTCGGCCCCGGCGTCAACCCCGCGTTCACGCTCCCGTCCGGCCTCAAGCTCGCCGACGCGATCCGCAAGGTGGCCTTCGTGGTCAGCTTCGCGAACGTGCCGGACCAGACGAGCGAGCTGGCGCACGTCGTGCTGCCGGCCACCCACTGGCTCGAATCGTGGGGCGACTACGCGCCGCGTGAGGGCGTGCTGGGCTTGCTCCAGCCGACGATGGCGCCCATCCGCGATTCGCGGCCGATGGGCGACACGCTCCTGCGCGTCGGGCGGGCCGCCCTCGGCACGGAAGAGGGCAAGGGACCGCTGCCGTGGCCGACCGTCGAGCAATACTTGAAGAGCGCCTGGGAGCCCCTGGTGAAGGGAGACCTCGAGGGGGCGCTCCGCCGCGGCGGCGTCTTCGCCGACGTCGCCACCGCCGCCGTGACCGCGAAGATCGCCCCGGTGGACGCCTCGCCGGCCAAGCTCGAGGGCGACGCCGCCGGGCTCGCGCTCCTCGCCTACCCGTCGCTCCGGTTCTACGACGGGCGAAGCGCGATCAGCTCGTGGCTTCAGGAATCGCCCGACACGATGACGCAGGCCGTGTGGGACGCGTGGGTCGAGGTCTCCGCGGAGACGGCCCAAAAGCTCGGAATCGCCCGGGGCGACATGCTCGCGGTCAAGTCGCCGCAGGGGACGCTCGAGCTGCCCGCGTATGTCTCGCCGACGCTGCATCCCGGCGCCGTCGCGATTCCGCTCGGGCACCGCTACACGCCCTATCAGCAGCGGCTACAGTATGTCGCCCCCGACCCGCGCTCCATGAATCCGATGACGATCCTGCCGGCCGCGACCGACGCGACTTCGGGCGCGCTCGCGTTCATGAGCGTCAAGGTGACGCTGACCAAGCTCGGGACCCGCCGCCCGCTCGCCGTGCTCCAGGCGACCCACGATCAGGACGACCGCGAGCTGGCTCAGCACGTCGACCTGCGCGCCGCCCGCGAGCAGGCCCTCCGGGGCAAGGCGCCGCACGAGCCGCCGATCACCCTGTACGCCGACAAGCAGTATCCGGGACCGCGCTGGGGCATGACGATCGACGTCGACGCCTGCGTGGGCTGCCAGGCGTGCGTGGTCGCGTGCCAGGCGGAGAACAACGTCCCGGTGGTGGGGAAGGCCTCGGCCGCGTACGGGCGCCAGCTGCACTGGCTCCGCCTCGAGCGCTGGGCGGAAGGCAAGCCGGAGCATCCGACGAATCTCTTCCTGCCGATGCTCTGCCAGCACTGCGAGGTCGCGCCGTGCGAGCCGGTCTGCCCCGTCTTCGCGGCCTACCGCACGGACGAGGGGCTGAACGGACAGGTCTACAACCGGTGCGTCGGCACGCGTTACTGCGGCAACAACTGCCCGTACCACGTGCGGCGATTCAACTGGTTCCAGTACGAGTTCCCGGCGCCCCTCGAGGTACAGCTGAACCCCGACGTGACGGTCCGCCAGCTCGGCGTGATGGAGAAGTGCACGATGTGCGTCCAGCGCATCGTCGCCGGCAAGGACCGGGCGCGCGACGAGAAGCGCGGCGTGCGCGACGGCGACATCGTCACCGCGTGCCAGCAGACGTGCCCGACCCAGGCGATCACGTTCGGCAACCTGAAGGACGAGGGGAGCAACGCGACCAAGCTCACCCGTTCGCCGCGGGCCTACCACGTCCTCGAAGAGATCGGGACGCGGCCCTCCGTCACGTATCTCCGGAAGGTCGTCCGCGAGCACGCGTGAGCCGATGAGCGACGGCCACAGCACGCCCCCGACCTTCGCCGACGTCAACCGCGACGTCCTGCGCACGCTGGAGCCGCCCGGCAACCTGTACTTTGCCTGGATGTGCGTGGTGGCCCTGCTGCTGGCCGGCTTCTTCTTCGCGTGGGCCGGCCAGGTCTGGTGGGGCATGGGCATGGCCGGCAAGCGCGTGCCGCAGATGTGGGCGATGTACATCACGACCTTCGTGTTCTGGATCGGTATCGGCCACGCCGGCACGCTGATCTCGGCCATCCTCTATCTCTTCCGCGCGCGCTGGCGCACGTCGATCTACCGCGCCGCCGAGGCCATGACCATCTTCGCGGTCATGACCGCCGGTCTGTTCCCGCTCATCCACGCCGGGCGTATGTGGTTCGCGTACTTCCTCCTGCCGTACCCGAACCAGCGCTACCTCTGGCCGAACTTCCGGTCGCCCCTGGTGTGGGACGTGTTCGCGATCACGACGTACCTCTCCGTCAGCACGGTCTTCTTCATCGTGGGGCTCGTCCCCGACATCGCCGCCCTGCGCGACGCCTCCACCGGCTGGCGCCGCCGCATCTACGCGATGCTGGCGCTCGGGTGGGAGGGCGCCGACAACCAGTGGCGTCACTACCGGCGCGCCTACGGCCTGCTGGCCGCGCTGGCAACGCCGCTGGTGCTCTCGGTCCACAGCGTGGTGTCGTGGGACTTCGCGATGGCGCTCGTTCCCGGCTGGCACTCCACGCTCTTCGCGCCGTTCTTCGTCGACGGCGCCATCTTCTCGGGCTTCGCGATGGTGCTGGTGCTGGGCCTGCCGATGCGCCACTTCTTCAAGCTGCACGCCTACATCCAGGAAAAGCACCTGGACGCGATGGGCAAGCTCATCCTGGTCACCGGCCTCGTGCTGACGTACTTCTACCTGTGCGAGATCTTCACCTCGCTCTACAGCGGCGAGCACATCGAGAAGGCCTCGCTCTTCTGGAAGGTGACCCAGAACTACGCGTGGGCGCTCTGGACCATGTACTTCTGCAACTGCGTGGCGCCCCTCGTGCTCTTCTCGCGGCGCGCCCGGACCAGTCCGGTCGCCCTGTACATCGTGTCCATCCTGGTGCTGATCGGCATGTGGTTCGAGCGCTTCAACATCATCGTCCCGTCGCTCGGCCACGACTTCTATCCCTACACGTGGGGCATCTACTACCCGAGCCCGACCGACACGATGATCGTCATCGGCAGCTTCGCCTTCTTCTTCCTCCTGTTCCTCGGATTCATCAAGGTGATGCCGTCGCTCTCCATCGTCGAGGTCAAGGAGACGATCCCGGCGCCCATGCGCGAGAAGGCCCATGGCCACTGAGACTATCCTCGGCGTCTTCGCGCACGTGGACACGACGGTCCGCGCGCTCGAGGAGCTGCGGGCGCGCGGCTATCACGACCTCACGGTCTACACGCCGATTCCGGTCCACGAGATCGAAGAGGTGCTCGAGCGGGACCGGCCGGTGAGCCGGGTGCGTCTCTTCACGCTGCTCGGGGGGCTCACCGGCATCGCCTCCGCGTTCCTGATCACGATCTGGACCTCGATGGTGTGGGGGCAGGTCACCGGCGGCAAGTTCCTGCAGCTGGTACCCGGCGGCATCATCGGCTCGTCCCTGCCGCCGTTCTTCATCATCGCGTTCGAGATGATGGTGCTCTTCGGCGGCTTCGCGACCGTCATCGGCATGGTCGTGCTCGGCCGGTTGCCCCGCCTCAAGGCGAGCGCGAGCTTCGACCCCCGGTTCACCAACGACCGCTTCGGCGTGGCGGTCCACTGCGCCCCGGAGCGCGCCGCCGCCGTGCACGAGCTCCTGCGAACCGCCGGCGCCGAGGAAGTGAAATCGCGATGAGGGGCCGCGCCGCGTGAAATACGTCTTCATCCTCACCCTCCTGGTGGTCGGCGCCGCCGCCGGGCTCTGGGGCTTCGCGATCGTCGTGCGCTGGAGCGACAACATGACCCAGACCCCCCGGATCATGCCGGGCGAGCGCTCGTTCCCCATGCCGACCGGCCTGGTACCGCGGGGCGGGGAGCTGATCATCCCGAAGGAGCAGCGCGACCTCGCGGCCAAGCGGCCGAATCCGATGAAGACGTCGGACGCATCCATCGCGATCGGCCGCGAGCGGTTCGCGACGTACTGCGTGCCGTGCCACGGCCCCGAGGCCAAGGGGGGGACCACCGGTCCCGTGGCGGCCAAGTTCATCCCGACGCCCGACCTGACGAACACCGAGCTCCAGAGGCAGCGGACCGACGGCTACTGGCACAGCTACATCGTCGTCGGCGGTGCCGTCATGCCCGCCTACGGCGAGGCGCTCTCGTCGCAGGAAGCGTGGCACATCGTGAACTTCCTGCGGTCCATCGCACAGAAATGAACGTGCTCTGGGGCGTCGTGGCGCTGCTCGGCGCGATCGTCTTCCTGGTCGGCGCGAACTCCCAGGACGCGCCCCAGGTCTGGTCCATCTATCTCGTGAACCTGGTGTTCTGGTCGGGGCTCGCGGTGACCGGACCCGCGATCGCCGGTATGATGCAGATCACCGAGGCGCGCTGGTCGCCGAGCGTGCGTCGGATCGCGCTGACGACCGCCGGGTTCCTCCCGATCTCCTTCGTGTTGCTCCTGGTTCTGTTCACGGGCCAGACGGTTCTCTACCCGTGGGTCACGACGCCCATCCCCGCCAAAGCGGGATGGCTCAACCCTCCGTTCTTCTGGCTGCGGACCTACGTGTGCGCGGCCGCGCTGTTCGCCGTGTGCTTCGCCTTCGTCCGGGCGCTGCTCCGCGACGCGATCCCGCCGGAAGACGGGCGCGAGCAGGCGCGGCGGAACCGGATCGCGGTCATCCTGCTCATGCTGTGGCTGGTGACGGTGTCCCTCTGGGGCTTCGACCTCGTGATGTCGCTCGACCCGAAGTGGTACAGCGGCCTCTTCGGCGGCTACTTCGCGGTCAGCACGCTCTACACGGCGTTCTGCCTCCTGTCGATTTTCACCATCCGGGCCAACGCGCGCGGGCGGGCCTCGATCCCGCCGGCCGCCGTCCAGGACGTGGCCAAGCTGCAGTTCACGATGTCCATCCTCTGGATGTACTTCTTCTGGTCGCAGTACATCGTGATCTGGTACGGCAACGTCCCGGTCGAGACGCGGTTCTTCGTCCAGCGAGTGTTCGTCCAGCCGTGGATGACCCTGGCCTGGGTGGTGCTGGTCGTCGGCTGGCTGATCCCGTTCGCGTACCTCCTCAAGCGGCTGACCGGCCGGCCTCCGCAGCGGCACGCGCCGCTCTTCGTGGTCGCCATCTTCGGGCTGGTCGCGATCTTCCTGGAGCGCGTGTTCGTGGTGTTCCCGTCGGTCTCGGCCACGGCGCGGCTGCCGTTCGGGCTGGGCGACTTCGCGATCACCGCCGGGTTCCTGGCGCTCTTCATGCTGAGCCGCCGCTGGTTCTTCGCGCGCTTCAAGCCCGTCCTGAACCTTCCGCACACCGGCCACTAGTCCTTCGCGTCGCGGCCCGCCGGGCGGGGGCACGGTGGAGTCCCCCGCGACCCGCTAGCAAACATCCCGTTGCGACTCAGTCCGGGGAGCGCCAGATGAGACCAACCCTGACTACACGGGTCGCGGGGGACTCCACCGTGCCCCCCGCCCGGCGAACAGGGCGTGTAGTACAGTATTCTGCGTGCTGACGGTCGAAGAGGCGCTTGCAGCGATTGTTTCACGCGTGGGGCCGCTCGCGGTCGAGCGGGTTGACGTCATGTCGACGCTCGGCCGGGTGCTCGCCGAGCCCGTTGTCTCGCCGTCCACGATTCCGCCGTGGCCGAACTCGTCGATGGATGGCTACGCCGTCCGGGCTCACGACACGGGCAGGGCACCGGTCGAGCTCGCCGTCGTCGGCCGGATCATCGCCGGATCGATGCCGTCCCGGCCGCTGCACGCGGGTGAGGCGATGCGGATCTTCACCGGCGCGCCCCTTCCCGAGGGCGCCGACGCGGTGGTGCCCCAGGAGGACGTGGCCGCCGACAACGGGCGGATCACGATCGCCGCGAGCGTTTCGTCCGGGGCGTACGTGCGCCCGGCCGGAGAGGACGTCCGGGCCGGCGACGTCGTCGTCCAGCCCGGAGGCTCGATCGGCGCCGCCGAGGTCGGGCTGCTGGCGACTCTCGGATATTCCCAGGTGCGCGTCTTCCGACGACCGCGGGTCGGGATCCTCTCGACCGGCAACGAGCTGGCCGACCTGGGGACGGAGCCGGGTCCGGGCCAGATCCCGAACACCAACACCTACTCGCTGATGGCGCAGGTGATCGAGGCGGGCGCCGAGCCGATCAACCTCGGCGTCGCGCCCGACCAGCTCGACGCGATCACCGAGCGGATTCGCTGGGGCTTCGACGCGGCCGACGTCCTGGTGACCTCCGCGGGCGTGTCGGTCGGCGAGCTCGACCTGGTGCGCGACGCGCTCGAGCGCTGCGGCGCCGAGCTCCACCTCTGGAAGGTGTCGATGCGACCGGGCAAGCCCATCACGTTCGGCACGCGCGGTGGGCGGCCCGTGTTCGGCCTGCCCGGCAATCCGGTCTCCGCGATGGTGACGTTCGAGCTGTTCGTTCGCCCGGCGCTCCGCCGGATGGCGGGCGCGCAATCGCTCCACCGGCCCCGAATCTCCGCACGCGCCCTCGCGACGATCGAGAATCCCGGATCGCGGCGCGGCTACCTGCGGGTCACGCTGACGCCCGACGCCAAGGGCTTCGGCGCGCGCCTCACCGGCGACCAGGGCTCGGCCATTCTCCGCTCGATGGTGCTGGCCGACGGCCTTGCGGTGGTCGCGCCCGACACGACGATCGCCGAGGGTCAGGCCGTCGACGTCATCGTTCTCCGCTCGCTCGAGCCGAGATCCCGCTGAGCCGTTGACATCATTTTCAACCGCGTGCTACGGTCGGCGCGGATGACCCGAGCCCTCGGCGCGCTCGCAGCGGTGGCGATCCTCGCTGGCGGTTGCGCAAGTCAGGGCACCGTGGCCGAGCTCGGCTCCGAGGTCAGCAAGCTCCGATCAGAGCTGGCCGAGCTCCGCGTCGCTCAGGAAGTCACCGGCCGCGATCTCGCCCGTGTCGGTCCACAGATCGAAGCGCTCGACGTTCGAACCAGCGAGACTCAGGCAACCGTGCGAACCATGTCCGGCGAGCTTCAGCGCTTCTACAAGCGCGCCGAAGCGGTCGACAACGCCGTGGGCGAGACGCGGGCGCGCGTGGAAGCGCTGACTCCGGCGCCGCCTCCTCCGGCTCCTCCAGGGCCGCCGCCGACGTCGTCGGCAACCGCAGCGGTCGAGCGACCGCGCGTCCCGCCCGTGCCGTCACCGGCGGTGCCGCCGTCGCAGGTCGCACCACCCGCGCCGCTGGTCCCGCAGGCAGTGCCGGCCGAGCCCATGCCGCCGATCCAGCCCGTCCAGCCCCAGGTCGCACCGCCGGCGCCGGCGGCGGCGCGCGCCGGCAATCCGGAGCAGGAGTACAACGCGGCGCTGGCGACGTTTCGATCGCGTGAGCACGGGCAGGCCGTGCTGGACTTCATCGACTTCATCGCGAAGTATCCCAAGCACACGCTGGCGGGAAACGCCCAGTACTGGATCGGCGAGGCGTACTGGGCGCAGCGCGACTACCGTCAGGCGCTGGTCGAGTTCGA
>QHSM01000796.1 GCA_003221595.1 Candidatus Rokuibacteriota bacterium
CATCCGGTGGTCGGCGACAAGATTCTCAAGCCGCTGCGGTTCCTCGCCTGCGAGGCCAAGGCGGTCCGTCACCACCACGAGCGATACGACGGCAAGGGCTATCCCGACGGGCTCAAGGGCGACGACATTCCGCTCATCGCCCGCGTCGTGACGGTCGCGGACGCGTTCGACGCGATGACCTCCGACCGCCCGTACCGGAGCAAGCGACCGCTGCCGACGGCGATGGAGGAGATCGTGCGCGGCGCCGGCACGCAGTTCGATCCGGTCGCCGCCGACGCGTTCTCGACGATCCCGCTGGCGCGCCTGGAGCAGATCAGCCAGCATCTCGATCTTCGGTCGGTGGCCATCGCCGACGCGGCGGTCGCGCCGTTGGTGGCAGTCCGTTGACGGAATCGACCCGGCCCAAGATCCTGGTCGTCGACGACGCGGGACCGGTCGTCATCCTGTGCGTCAACGTGCTGCAGGCTTTGGGCTACTCGATCCGGGCCGCCAATCGCGGCGAGACGGCCGTCGAGCTCGTCCGCAAGGAGCCGTTCGACCTCCTCGTCGTCGACTACAAGATGCCGGGGATGAACGGGTTCGAGGTCCTCGCGCAAGCGCGCCAGATCCGTCGGGGCATGGCCTGCATGCTCATGACCGCCCACGGCACCCCCGACATCATCAACGAGGCGACGCGGTTGGGGTTCGACTACATCCTGCTCAAGCCGTTCACCCCTTCGGAATTGCGCGGGGCGGTCGACAAAGTCCTCGCGGGCAAAGCGTAGGGGATGCACCGGGTCCGACAGGGTGCGCTCGCGACGATGACGGCGGAATCGGCGGGAACAGTCATGACCTGGAACGTCGGCGGGATCCGGGGCTGGCTCGATCGCGCGCTCGCGGTCGGCTACCGCGTGGTCTACGACTGGGTTGCGGGCCCGGCAATTTCACGTGCGCGCTGGCCGAGGCCGGCTTCAACGTGACCGGCCTCGACTCCTACGCCCCGCTGGTGGGATCGGCCAAGGGCAAGCGTCGCGCCCGGCATCTGGCCAACCTCACCTTTCGACAGGGAGATCTCACCAGGGGTAACACGTTCCGCGACGGCGCCTTCGACCAGGTCGTCAGCATCCACGCGCTCTACGCGCACCCGACGCCGGACCGGTTGCTCCGGGAAGCGTACCGGGTGCTCAAGCCCGGCGGGCACGCGGTGTTCGTGAATCATACGCGGCGGATCGGGCAGTGGCCGACGCTGCGGGAGATCGCGCGGCGCGACGGATTGGCGGCGGCGCTCCAGGGTCTTCTGTGGGTGCTGCTCGACTCGATCTTCGAGGCGACCCGCGAGCGGGTCGGACCACATTACTGGGACGAGGCGACGTTTTCGGCGCGGCTCGGACAGGCCGGGTTCGCGGTCCTGGACATGCGGAGGACCTTCCTCGGCGGCGCCAGCCTCCTGGTGTGGGCGCGGAAGAGCGTCGAGAGCTAAGTGAGCCACGACAGCGCGCCGTACCAATCTCAGCCCTTCGCTGGCGTCCGGCCGGCCGCGCCCGCGGAGCGGACGGGAGATCGTATGCCCCTTCGGGAAGCCGTCGAGCACATGATTGCCGTCACCTACGGCGTGAGCTACGACGCCGTGGTGACGCACTTCCCTCCGTACGAGAGCATGCTCGAGGAGATCGTCGCGTTCGTCGCCCGCTCGGTCCCGGACGCGACGGAGCCGCGCGCGACTCGGGTGCTCGACGTGGCGTGCGGGATCGGGAACGTGAGCCTCCGACTCGCCCGGGAAGGCTATTCGGTCGTCGGGATCGACGGCGTGCGACATCTGGTCGAGATCGCGCGCGAGAAGAACAGGCCCCGCGGCGCCAGCCTGTCCTTCCAGCACTTCGACATCGCGCACGCCCCGCTCCCGGGCGCGGGCAGCTTCGACATTCTGGTCAGCATGCACACGCTGTACTGGCATCCCGATCCCGACGCCCTGCTGCAGGGCTGCCGGCGGGCCCTCAAGCCCGGCGGGCATGGGATCTTCCTGACCTACGATCGGCCGGCGCGGGTGATCTCGACCTTCAAGGCGGTGCGAGAGGCGCAAGGGCTCGGCGCGGCCGTACAGGCGCTGCGGTGGCTCTTGCCGACGGTCGCCTTCGAGTTCTTCCGCGAGAGCGAGCATCGCTACCTCGGCGCCGCCGAGTTCCACGAGACGCTTCGCCGCGCCGGATTCGAGATCCTCGAGTCCCGCCAGACGTTTCTG
>QHSM01000442.1 GCA_003221595.1 Candidatus Rokuibacteriota bacterium
ACGCCGCCCGCCACCTCCACTTCGCCCTCGGGCGCACGCTCGACGAGGTCGTCGAACGATGCGCGCAGGGGCCCGAGGAACTCGACGAGGGTCGGACCGTGCGCGACGAGCGACGCGAACACGAAGCCGCGATAGGCGTCGACGCGCGGGACCGCCGCGAGCCCGCCGCCGATAGACTCGGCGGCCGGACGCTCGTAGCCCTGCGGCAACGGCACTCCGCAGAGCCGGCCGTCTGTGCCGTACGTCCAGCCGTGATACGCGCACACGAACTCGCGCGTCGTGCCGGCGGCCGCCTGGCAGACGCGCGCGCCCCGATGGGCACAGCGGTTGACGAGCACGCGGACCGACCCGTCGGTGTGCCGTGTCACGATCACCGGCTCGCGTCCCATTCGCGTCGTGAAGAAGGCGCCGGGCTTGGGGACCTGGCTCTCGTGGCCGACCAGGAGCCAGGCGCGGCCGAAGATGCGATCCATCTCGAGGTCGAACAAGGCGGGATCGGTGTAGACCGACCGGTGGACACGGTCCGGCTGGACCAGGGCCTTGATGGATTGAACGTTCACGGGAGTGTATTGTAGGCGACCACGACCTCGAAGGAGAAAGCCCGATGAAGATCACTCACGTGACCACCCGCGTGCTCCGCACGCCCGCCGACAATCCGCTCGTGGTGGGGCTGCCCGCGCCCAGCGATACGCGCGAGTTCGTCACCCTGGAGCTCGGGACCGACCAGGGCGCGGTGGGGATCGGCCTGACGTTCTTCGGCGGTGCGCTCACGCCGGCGCTCAAGACCGCGGTCGACGAGCTCGCCCGGCTCACCGTGGGCGAGGACCCCACGCAGGTGGAGGCCATCACCGGCAAGCTCCGGCGCGCCGCCGGCAGCTCGGGACCCGGAGGGATCTTCACGCTGGCGCTCTCGGCCGTCGACATCGCGTGCTGGGATCTGAAGGGCAAGGCGATGGGCCAGTCGGTATGCGCCCTGCTGGGCGGCCTGCGCGAGCGCGTGGCGACGTACGCGAGCGGCGCCCTCATGCGGCCGCACCCGGTCGACTACCTGGCCAAGGCCGGGCCGCGACTTCGCGACATGGGCTTCCGCCAAATGAAGATGCAGTGCGGGAGCGAGCCGACCGTGGGCGCATCGGTCGAGCGTGTGCGGGTCATGCGCGAGTCGATCGGCCCGGACATCGACCTGATGTGCGACATCAACCAGCTCTGGAGCGTCAACCAGGCCATCGAGATCGGGCGCCGCATCGAGCCCTATCACCTCTTCTGGCTGGAAGACCCGACCACGCACGACGACTACCCCGGCATGGGCCGCATCGCCGACGCGCTGACGACACCGATCGCCGCCGGCGAGTACCACTACGGCATCGTGCCCTTCCGCCATCTGCTGGAGCACCGCTCGATCGACATCGTGATGATCGATCTCCTGCGCGTGGGCGGCATCACCCAGTGGATGAAGGTAGCGGGCATGGCCGAGGCGTTCAACCTGCCCGTCGTGAGCCACCTGGTCCCGGAGATCCACGTGCATCTGGTCGCGGCCATCCCCAACGGGCTCACCGTCGAGTACATGCCGTGGACCCTTAGACTCTACGAGGAGACGCCGCCCATCGAGGCCGGCCAGCTCGTGGTGCCGAAGAAGCCGGGCCTCGGGCTCGCGTTCGACCAGGCGGCGATGAAGCGCTACCAGGTCGGCTGAGCTCCGCCCCACCCTGAAACTTTGATAGGGTAGGTCGCATGAGTCGCTCGAAGATCGTCTACGAGGCGCCGCGCGTCGCGGCCGCGCCGGGCGAGACCGTCGTCACCAGCACGTGCGGCCACAACTGCGGCGGCCGATGCGCCGTCAACGCCCACGTCCGCGACGGGCAGATCGTCAATATCAGCACCGATCCGCGCCGCTGGACCCCCGAGATGCCGCCGCTGCACGCGTGCGTGCGCGGCTTCGGTCAGCTCGAGCGCGTCAACCACCCGGACCGGCTGCACCACCCGCTGCGCCGGAGCGGGCCGCGCGGCTCCGGACAGTTCGAGCGAATCTCGTGGGACGCGGCGCTCGACGAGGTCGCACGCGAGATGCGGCGCGTGCGCGACACGTACGGGCCGGCGGCCGTCCTCGACTGCTCGCGCACCGGCAGCCTGTCGATGCTCCACGGCCGCGGCGCCAGCCAGCGGTTCCTCCACATGTTCGGCGGCTGCACCGAGCTCTGGAGCAATCTCTCGGCGGAGGCCGAGGTCTTCGCGGTCAAGCAGACCTACGGCGCCAAGGCCGAATACAAGAGCGCGGGACGCGAGCCCATCGATTACGTCAACTCGCGGCTCATCGTGATGTGGGGCTGGAGCCCCGCCGACTCCACCTTCGGCACGGGGACGCTGCAGTACCTCAAGCGCGCGAAGCAGCACGGCGTGCGCATCGTCTGCGTCGACCCGCGCGTGACGCGCTCGAGCCGCCAGCTGGCCGACGAGCACCTCTTCATCCGCCCGTCCACGGACGCGGCGGCCCTCATCGCCATGGCCTACGTCATCGCGAGCCGCGGGCTCCAGGATCAGAGCTACCTCGACCGCCACGTGCTCGGATTCGACGAGGCTCACCTGCCGCCGGGCGCTCCGCGGGGCGCGTCCTATCGCGCGTACCTCATGGGCGAGGCGGACGGCGTCCGGAAGACGCCGCAGTGGGCGGAGGCGATCACCGGAATGCCGGCCGCGACCATCGAGCGGCTCGCCGTCGAGTTCGCGACGCTGAAGCCGGCGGCGCTCCACTGCGGCTACGCGCCCGGGCGCACCATCCACGGCGAGCAGTTCCACCGCGCCGCCTACGCCCTCGCCGCCATGACCGGCAACGTCGGGATTCCCGGCGGCAACTCCGGCACCAGCAACGGCGCGACCGGGCGCTGCGGGATCCGCATGCTGCCGGCCGGGACGAATCCCACCGGCGCGCGGGTCGCCTCGTCGATGCTGGCCGATCTCCTCGACCGCGGCCGCGCCGGCGGCTATCCAGCCGACATCAAGATGGTCTACTCCGTGGCCGGCGACCTCTTCAATCAGGTACCGAACATCGGTCGGATCGTCGCGGCCGCCCAGCGCCTCGAGTTCATGGTGGTCCACGACAACTTCCTCACCCCGACCGCGCGCTACGCGGACATCGTGCTCCCGGCGACGACGTTCTGGGAGCGCAACGACGTCCACACGCCGTGGGCGGGCGCGGGCCACTACGCGATCTTCATGAAGCAGGCGATCGCGCCGATCGGCGAGTGCCGGAACGACTTCGACATCTGCGCCGAGCTGGCGCGCCGCCTCGGCATCGAGGGCTACAGCGACAAGACCGAGGAGGAGTGGCTGCGCGAATTGACCCGCGACGCGATCGACGACTTCGACGCGTTCCGCGACCAGGGGCTCGCCCGCCTGCCGGCGCCCGACGACGCGGTCGCGTTCGCGCGCGAGATCCGCGATCCCGAGCACCACCCGTTCAGCACGCCGTCCGGCAAGATCGAGATCTACTCGATGACCCTGGCCGCCAGGCCCGATCCGTACGGCCTCGGCGCGATCCCGCCGATTCCCACCTGGATCGACGACGAGATCGACCCGCGCTATCCCCTGCGTCTGGTCACGCCCAAGTCGCGCGCCCGCACGCACTCGATCCACGGCAATCAGCCGGTGCTCGCACGCGCCGACACCGACGACGTCTGGATCAACGTCGCCGACGCGGCCGCCCGCGGGATCGTCGACGGTCAGATGGCGCGAGTCTTCAACGGCCGGGGCGTGACCCACCTGCCCGCGCGGGTGACCGATCGCATCGCGCCCGGAGTCATCTCCATCAAGGAGGGCGCCTGGTACACGCCCGACGCCTCCGGAGCCGACACCCGGGGCTGCGCCAACGTGCTCACGCTGGACCGCGCCTCGCCGGCCGGCGCGGCCCCGTTCAACTCGTGCTTCGTGGACGTGGCGCCGGCGACTCCCTGAGCCCGCCCTCCTCCAAGACACGCCGAGCGCGCCGGCGAATCCGGCGCCGCCTGCCCGACCCGCCGGTCAGAAGTATTCGTCGCCGGGATGTACGACCTTCAGCAGGGCGTCGAAGAACGGGCTCGCGAAGTGCGGGAAGATCTGCCACGCTACGAGGAAGCCAAGCAGCGAAAAGGCCGGGCTCGAGAGGAATCCGCGGACGGCCAGCGCGGCGCGCTCCGGCAGGAGTCCGCCGATCGCGGAGGCGCCGTCGAGCGGCGGAAGCGGCAGCATGTTGAAGACGAAGAGCAGTGCGTTCAGCATCAGGAGGACCGTCAGCAGATCGCCGAGCCCCGAAAGCCATGCGGCGCCGTTCGCCGCTTCCACGACGTGGTGGAAGCTGACGTACTCGGGCGACACGAAGAGTCCGCCCAGCAGCCCGACCTTGATCGCGGCGAACGCCACGAGCGCGATGAGCAGATTGCCGGCGGGACCGGCCGCGGCCATCGTGGCGGCACGGCGCGGATGGCGGGCGGCCCAATAGGGATCGTACGGCGTGCTCGCCCAGCCGAGCGCCCAGCCGTTGGTGAACGCCGTCAGGATTGGAACGACCAGCATCCCGATCGGCTCGCGGCGGATGTGCGGCAACGGCGACAACGACACCTGGCCGCCGAGATACGCCGTGGGGTCGCCGCCGCGGAGCGCGACCAGGGCGTGGGCCGCCTCGTGCACGGTCGTCGAGAACAGGAACGCCGCGAACCACAGAAGACCCTGGACGAGCGCTTCTCGTTCCATGTCCATTTCAGTATGGCATCGGCCCGTCTGCGCCTTGCATTTTCGTCGGCGGCAAGGCTTGCGCCGTGCCCCTTCGGGGCGCTAGAGTCGGCGCGGCCCGAAAAAAGGGAGGAACTCCATGCACGTGGATCGCCGACTACTCTCGATGGTCTGCGTCGCGCTCCTGGCGACCATCGTGGGCACTGCCTCGGCGCAGCCCGCGAAGTTCCACGAGGCTCCCGCGCTGACCGAGCAGGTGAAGGCCGGGAAGCTCCCGCCGGTGGAGAAGCGTCTGCCCGCCGATCCCCTGGTGGTGCCGGTCGTCGAGAGGACGGGACAGTACGGCGGCGTGTGGCGCCGGGCGTTCCTGGGCCCGGCCGACGCGAACAACTACGTGCGGGTCGTCTACGACGCCCTGGTACGGTTCTCGCCCGATGGCGCGAAGATCGAGCCGAAGATCGCCGCGGGGTGGGAATCCTCGAAGGACTTCCGGACCTGGACCATCAAGCTCCGCCAGGGCGCCCGGTGGTCGGACGGCGCGCCGTTCACCGCCGACGACATCGTGTTCTGGTACCAGGACGTCCTGCTGAACAAGGACCTGACGCCGGCGATCCCGTCCTGGATGCGGAACGCCGACGGCACTCCCGCCACCGTCGAGAAGGTGAGTCCGACGGCCGTGCGCTGGACCTACAAGCAGCCCAACACGCTGCTGCTCACGGCGCTCGCGAACCAGGACGGCGGCGACCGGACCTACGCGGTCTTCCTGCCCGCCCACTATCTGAAGAAGTTCCACCCGACCTACACGCCGAAGGCGGAGATCGACAAGCTGGTCGCCGCCGCCGGCTTCAAGGCGTGGACCGAGCTTTTCGCCGCGCGCAACGCGCCGCCGGAGAACCCGGAGCGCCCGACGATGGCGGCGTGGGCGCCGGCGACCCGCGTGAGCGATCAGGTCTTCACGCTCAAGCGCAATCCCTACTTCGTCGGCGTGGACCCGAGCGGCAACCAGCTGCCGTACCTCGACGAGGTTCGCTTCACGTTCTTCGCCGACATCCAGTCCCTCAACCTGGCGGCCATCGCCGGCGAGTTCGACATGCAGGAGCGCCACATCCAGATGACGAACTATCCCGTCTTCAAGGAGAACGAGAAGACCGGGAAGTACCGCGTCATCACCTGGCCGACCTTCGGCGGCGCCGATGCGGTCATCATGTTCAATCAGACCTACAAGGCGGATGCCGAGATCGGCAAGCTGATGGCCACCCGTGAGTTCCGCGTCGCGCTCTCCGAGGCCATCAACCGCGACCAGATCAAGGAGTCGGTCTTCCTCGGGCTCGGCGAGGCCCGGCAGGGCGTGCCCTCCCCGGGCCATCCCTACTTCCCCGGCGATCAGTACGCGAAGAAGCACACGCAGTACAACCCCGACGCGGCCAGCAAGCTCCTCGACCAGCTCGGTCTTTCCAAGCGCGACGGGGACGGGATCCGGCTCCTGCCGTCGGGCAAGCGCGTCGTCCTCGAGCTATCGGTCGTCCCGGCGTTCGCCGCGTGGCCCGACGTCGCCCAGCTCGTCGCCAGGGACTGGGAGAAGGTCGGCGTGAAGACCGTCGTCCAGCTGCGGGAGCGCGCGCTCCACTTCAAGATGCGGGACAACAACGAGCTGATGACCGAGATCTGGAACGAGGACA
>QHSM01000797.1 GCA_003221595.1 Candidatus Rokuibacteriota bacterium
CCGTCGTAGCCGAGGTCATTCATCGTTCGAGCCCTGGCAGCGGCGTGCCCCAGCCGTTTACCCGCCTGTGGGTTCTCCGCGGTCTCGTCGAGGCTATTCACACGAGCCCATCAGGTGCGCCACTCAGCCTGCCAGTGCCCTTGAAAGCTCAGGAGTCGTTCAGCGCCGACCGGTCGACGTCGACGAAAAGCACGTTCACGTCGGGGCAGGTCGCCACGATTGTGCAGGGCCTTCAGCCGCGGCGGATGTCGGATCCCGACGATGCGAGCCAGAGGCCCGCCCGCCTCGAAGCCGTCAATGCCGCGCTTGCGCTTCTCCGTGACATGGACTCGGCAGGCCGGCAACGGGGAATGCTGCTGTTCGGCTACCAGCCGATCCCAACGCCCGAGCTGGCGCCGGTGCAAACAGTCACGTCGGCGCCGATCACGCCACTGACCACCGTGGGGGTCGTGGCAAGCTTGATATCGCCTAACACAGCGGTCATCACGACCCAGACGAATAACCCTCCCTCCCAGTCCCCTCCGTCACAGTCCCCTCCCCGCCAGTGCTCGCCTGAACGACGTGACGACCGGCGCCATTTGCAGTTTGAGCTGAACGCCGCAAGGCGCGGGCGCCGCTGACGGCGGGCCGTGCGCGCTTTGGATTGACACCGGCTCTCGAGCCACCTAGAGTCCAGTCGCACTCACTCCGGCCGACCAGGCATCGAGAGGTCGATCGAGCCATTCGAGGAGGAATACATGAGCCGGACGGCGCCATCACATAGCCGACGCGCATTCATCACGACGGGCGGCCGCACGCTCGCCGGGATCGCCGGAATCCTTGCCGCCGGCCGCGCGCCGGCCAGCTGGGCTGCGCGCGAGCTGAACCTCTTGACCGCCGTGAACTACGCGCCCGCGTCGGACGTGAAGCTCGACGAGCTGGCCAAGCGGTTCACGAAGGCCTCGGGCGTCACCGTGCGCGTCGACCACATCCAGAGCGTGCAGATGCCGGCGAAGCTGGCCGCGGAGATCATGAGCAAGTCGGGCCACGACATCATCAGCCTCGAGATGCACTATCCGTGGCTCTTCCAGCCCGGGCTGGTGGACGTCTCCGACATCTGCAACGACCTGTCGCGCAAGCACGGCGACTGGTTCACGTTCGCCAAGGAGCACGCGCTGGTCAAGAGTCAGTGGCTCGGCGTGCCGTACATGTTCACGTCGTTCCCGGGTAGCCATCGCATCGATCTGTTCGAGAAAGTCAACGAGCGCGAGCCGGACACGTGGGAAGACCTGCTCCGCGCCGGGCGCAAGCTGAAGAAGATCGGCCACCCCGTGGGCTTCGCCATCAGCCAGACCACCGACTCGGTGTCGACGCTCTATTCCATTCTGTGGTGCTACGGCGCCAAGGACGTGGCGGAGGACGGCAAGACCATCACCATCAACTCGAAGCAGACCGAGGCCGTCATCGACTACGTGCAGGCGCTCTACAACGACGCGATGGACCCGGCCGTGCTGTCGTGGGACAACGCCGGGAACAACCAGTGGCTGAACTCGGGCAAGGGCTCGTGGATCCACAACCCGATCAGCCACTACGTCGTCGCCAAGCAGGAGAAGCTCGCCGTCGCCGAGCTGACGGGATTTCACCCCTCGCCGGCGGGACCGGCCGGGCGCCACACGGTCGGCGTGCCGCGCAGCCTCGGCATCTGGAAGTTCAGCAAGAACGTCGACGTGGCTCGCGACTTCCTGAAGTGGTTCTTCGAGCCCGCGCAGTACCACGAGTGGATCATGTCGGGCGACAGCTACAACCATCCCACCTGGCGCGACATGGAAAACCACCCGCGCGCGCGTGGTCACGGGCGCCTCGAAGCCCAAGGAGGCGATGCTCTGGGCCGAGACCGAGATCAAGCGGGCCTTCGAGCGCGGTTAGTGTCCGGACGAGACGGGGGCGACGTGCCGATGCCCTCGTCTCGTCTCCTGGCGGCGACGGGACAACGCATGAAGTGGTGTGGGCCGTTGATCCTGGCCGCAATGGCCGTGGGCTGCGGCGTCACCGTCAAAGACAAGGGCAGCGACGTCAACGTCAGCGGCGTCAGCCTCATCTATACCGATTGGGTTCCTCCCAGCGACAGCAACTGGGACAAGGACTCGTACGAGTGCGACCACGAGGCCCGGGAGGCCGTCCCCGGCCTCATCCGCATCCCGGGGCGCCGCCAGGTGCTCGCCGAGCGATGCCTCATGGCGCGGGGGTACGTGAGGCGGTGATTGACCTGAGCCGCCGCGACGTGCTGCGCAGCATGGCCGGGCTCGGCGTGGTCACGCTGACCGGCGGGGCCGGGACACTGCTGGGCGCCTGCACCGCGGCGCAGTCCGGCGCGGACGTGCTGGCGGCCGATCCCGAGATTGCGGCGCTGGTGGACAGCATCGTCGGCGTCGACATGCATTCCCACGCGGCGGGCGCCACCGGGCGGCCCAAGCCCACCTACGACCTGGCCGAGCGCATTCGCACCGGGCGCATGACGGCCGTGTGCCTGGAGCATTCGGCTGACGCGCCCGTGATCCGGCGCGAGCCGGACAACCGCATCCGCACCGTCCGACAGCCGGAGCCCGGTGAGCTCTGGCGCCATACCCAGCGGCGGCTGACGTGGTTCGACGACCTGGTCACGGAGCAGGGATTCCGCCGCGCGCTGCGACCGGGAGATCTGGAGGCGGCACACCGGGACAGGGCGGCGACCCTCGTGCAGGCCATCGAGGGCTGCCACTTCCTGGAGGGCAAGCTAGAGCGCATCGCCGAGGTGTACCACCGGGGCGTGCGGCACCTGCAGCTGGTGCACTTCTTCCGGAGCGACATGGGCGACAACCAGACCGAGCCCGCGGATCAGGGAGGTCTGAC
>QHSM01000443.1 GCA_003221595.1 Candidatus Rokuibacteriota bacterium
CGACCAGCTGGCGGCGAAGGGATTCGATCTGTTCCTGCCGATGATCGACCGGTGGTCACGGCGCGGCGGTCTGCGGCACCGTATCCGTATCCCGATGTTTCCTGGCTACGTGTTCCTCCACGGCGTGGCGGACAAGGCGAGCTACGTCGAGGTCGTCAAGGCGCGCGGGCTGGTGCGAGTGCTCGGCGAGCGCTGGGACCAGCTCGCGACTGTTCCGGCCCGGGAGCTCGAGGCAATCCGGAGGATCGTCGATGCCGGAGTACCCGCCCTACCGTACGCCTATCTGCGGGAGGGCCAGCGGGTGCGGATCACCCGTGGGCCGCTGACGGACGTGGAAGGCATTCTCGTTCGAACCAAACCGAATCGGGGCCTGCTCGTGGTCTCGGTCGAGCTCCTGCAGCGCAGCGTGGCCGCGCACGTGGACTGCACCTGGGTCGTCGCCGCGTAGGCCCCTCAGGAGAAGAAGTATGACAAGCATGAGCGCGCTGCGCGGATGGGTTACCGCGACGGGGCTGGTTCTGTCGCTGATCGTCACCGGGCTCGCCGCGGCGCAGGAACAGCCGAGGGCACCCGCCCGGGCCTTGGGGTCCGGGGCCGTGGGGATGCCCGGCGAGTACAAGGTCGGGCCCGACGACGTCCTCGACATCGCCGTGTGGAGCACCCCGACCCTCAGCCGCGTCGTGCCGGTCCGCCCGGACGGTAAGATTTCACTACCGCTCCTCAATGACGTGCCGGTGGCCGGCCTCACCCCGATGCAACTGAAGGACGTCCTGGCCAAGAAGTTCGCCGAGTTCGTGCCGACGCCTGAAGTCTCCGTCATCGTACGAGAGGTCCGGAGCTTCAACATTTCCGTCGTCGGCGAAATCAGGAACCCGGGCCGCTACGAGCTCAGGGGCTTCAACTACAGCAAGGTCATCGCGGCGGACGGGGAGCACGAGAACTTCGTCCTCCAGCCCGGCGACATCGTCGTGGTGCCTTAGTCGTGTCGCATTACGTCGGACGGGGTACGGTGCTCGAGCTGGGGCTCGAGATGTGGAGCCGCCGGCGGTGGCTCGTGCTCGTGGTCTTTGCGATGACGCTTGCCAGCGCGGTCGGCATCGCGACGTCCCTGCCGAACATCTATCGATCGACGGCCACCGTGCTCGTGGAGCGCCACCAGGTCCCCGAGGCTTTCGTCAGATCTTCCGTCACCGGTGAGCTCGAGACCAGGCTTCAGACGATCAGCCAGGGGATCATGAGCCGCGGGAAGCTGGACGATCTGATCACGCGTCTCGGCCTGTATCCGGATTTGAGGGACCGGGTGCCGGCGGAGGCGGTCGTCGAGCAAATGCGACGCGACATCAAGCTCGAGCTCCGGGAAGTTGCGCAGCAGATGACGGGCCGGAGTGCCACCGTCTCGTTCAACCTCAGCTACCGGGGGCGTGATCCGGAGACGGTCGCGAAGGTCGCCAATACGCTCGCCACCTTGTACGTCGAGGAAAATTCGAAGGTCCGCGAGCAGCAAGCGTCCCAAGCCGCCCAGTTCCTGAGGATCCAGCTCGCGGAAGCGAAGAATCGGGTGGACGCGCAGGAAGCGGGGGTTCGAGACTTCAGGGCGCGCCATACCGGCGAGCTTCCCCAGCAGATGGGAGTGAACCTCGCCACGCTGGAGCGACTCCAGGCCCAGCTCCACCTGAACAGCGCGAACCAGCTGCGTGCGCGGGATCAGCGGATGCGGCAGCAGGCCGAATCGTATCCGGAAGTCGTTCGCGTGAAGGCGGAGATCGCTGCACTCGAACGCGAGCTCGCCGGGGCGAAACCCGACGGGAACTCGGCCGCGGACGCGGCCGCGCTCGACGAGCCGGATGCGGAAATCAAGGCGCTCAAGGCCGAGGAGCAGCGTCTGCGGCGCGACATCAACGCCTATCAGCGACGCGTCGAGAGCTCTCCGCAGCGCGAGCAGGAGTTCCAGGAGCTGTCGCGGGGCTTCGTGACAGCGAAAGAAACCTACGACTCGCTGTTGAAGCGGTACGAGGACGCCCAGCTCTCGGAGAATCTGGAGCAAAGCCGCCAGGGCGAGCAGTTCCGGATCCTGGATTCGGCCATTCCAGCAAAACAGCCGCTGGCGCCGAACCGGATCCGGCTCATCCTCGTCGGCGTCCTCCTCTCCATGGGGACGGCGGCAGCAGCGATGGTGGTGGCCGAGCGGCTCGACACCTCCTTTCACACGTTCGACGAGCTCCGGTCATTTGCCAGGGTGCCGGTGCTGGCGAGCATCCCGCACGTGGCGAGCGCCGCCGAGACGGCCCGCCTCGCCCGTCGGCGCTGGTTGGCGACGGTCTCGATTGCGCTCGGGCTGGCTCTCGTCGTGCTGGCGGCCCATCACGTTGCGCACGAGAACGAGCAGCTGGTCCGGATACTGTCCCGGGGCGTGTCCTGAGGAGGGTCGAGCCAATGTACCTAACCTTTGACCTGTTCCTACGATGAGCAAATTCTTCGAAGCGCTCGAGCGATCCGAGACGGAAGTGGCCCTCCGAACGAGAGCGTCCTCGCCCCGCAGCACGGAAGACTTGGCGGCGTCGCCGGCACCCGAAGCACCGTCCGTCGAGGTGCTGCCGGCCGCGCCGCGGGGATTTCCGCGGCCGGTCTTCGAGGCACCGTCGACGGCCATCAACCGCGTGGTCGGTCGCTCGAACCGCGTGGAGACACACCTCGTGAGTCTGCTTGATCCCAGGTCGTACGAGGCCGAACAGTACCGCGTGCTCCGCTATGTCGTGGAGACGCTGCGCAAGGGCAATAACCTCCAGGTCGTGGCGGTCACGAGCCCGGGGGTCGGAGACGGCAAGACCACGACCGCCATCAATCTCGCGGGGGCGCTCGCGCAATCCGTGGACGCTCGCGTGCTGCTGGTGGACATCGACATTCGTCGGCCGGCCGTGGCACGCCAGCTGGGGCTCGCCACGAAGCGCTCGCTTGTGGCCACGCTCCTGGATGCGCGCCTCACGCTCAAGGACACGGTCGAGCATGTCGCCCACTTCAACCTCTGGGTGGCGCCGGCGGGCGGGCCCGCCGGCGCGCCCTACGAGGTGCTCAAATCCCCGCGGCTCGAGGCGCTGCTCGGCGAAGCGCGGGAATGCTACGACTACATCGTCCTTGATACGCCGCCGTGCGTTCCCGTCCCGGACTGCCGGGTCATAGCGAAGTACGTCGATGGGTTTTTCCTCGTGGTCAAGGCGCATCAAACGCCACGGGGTGAGCTGGCGCGGGCCCTGGACTTGATGGACCCGCAGAAGGTGGCGGGCCTCGTGTTCAATGACGACCGCGTGCGCCGTTCGAGCTACTACGATGTCTACGCGGGCCCGCCGCGCAGTCCGCGGCGTCGCCTGTGGAGGAGGCCGTGACGATCGTCGCCCTGGGTGGCGGTACCGGTTTGCCGGTCGTCCTCACCGGGTTGCGCCGATACCTCCCGGCAAGCTCGCGCATCACCGCGATCGTGACGGCTGCGGACGACGGTGGGAGCTCGGGAGCCCTGCGACGGGAGTACGGCGTCCTCCCGCCCGGAGACATCCGCAACTGCCTGATCGCGTTGGCACGGGTGGCCCCGGAGGTGAGGGCCGCGCTCCAGTATCGGTTCGACGGAGGGGTCGCTCAGCACCCGGTGGGGAATCTTCTGCTGGCGGCGCTCGACATGGTTGCGACCGACGAGGTGACGGCGATCAGGCTTGCGGCCGAACTGCTCGGCGTGGACGATTTCATCCTGCCGTCGACCACACAGCGCGTTCGCCTGGTCGCCGACCTCATGGATGGACGCTCGGTGTCCGGCGAGTCAGAGATCCCGCGGAGTGGGGCTCCCATCCGGCGCCTCCGGATCGACCCTCCCGATGCGGTCGCGGCGCCCGCGGTGCTGGAGGCGTTGGACGCGGCGGACGCGATCATCCTGGGTCCCGGGAGTCTTTACACGAGCCTCCTCGCCACGCTCGTCGTCCCGGGCGTGGCCGAAGCGGTGACGCGCTCGGGAGCCGTCCGGATCTATGTGTGCAACGCGATGACCGAGCCGGGTGAAACGGACGGATACGGCCTCGCCGAGCATCTCCGGGCCCTCGACACGCATGGCGTGCCGTCGGAAGCGATCGATTACGTCGTCGTCAATACGGCGCCGCTCCCGTCCAAGGTCCGCGCCCAATACGCCGCCGAGAGCGCGAGGCCCGTGGACTCCGACTTCGTGGTCTCCGGCGAGCTGCCGGTGATCGTCCGCGCCGATCTTCTCGAGCCCGGTCCGGTGGTGCGGCACGCCCCCGACAAGCTTGGGCCTATCCTGTGCGACCTGGTGGCCAGGCAGCTGGAGCGGGTCTAGGCTCAGCGGTCTGACGGTCCGCGTGAATCCGATGAGCATCGTCCACAGCCTGGTCCCTGGGGGGCCGGTCGGCGGGAACACGCTTCTTGCGGGCCTTCTCGTCCTCGTCGGGCTCGTGCTCGGAACGCGCTTGTGTCACGGCGTCCTGCGCCGTCGTCGCGAGCGCGTGCTGATCCTCGGAGAAAGCCCCCTCGGGCGTCAGGTCATCCACGCGATCGAGCGGCTGGCGTACCGCCGGTACACCATCGTCGGGGTGGTCGACAACGCCGGGAACCTCGGTCGCGTCATCGAGGCGGCCCGGCCCGATCGCATCGTCGTCGCGCTCGCCGAGCGACAGGGGGACCTGCCGCTCGGCCGGCTCGTCGAATCGCTGGCGCGCGGGATCGTGGTCGAGGACGTCGCCGAGATCTACGAGCGCTTGACCGGGACGCTGGCGCTCGAAGCGCTCTCACCCAGCCGCGTCATCTTCTCCCACGACTTCCGGACGTCGCGTCTCCAGCATGCGATCGCCCGAGCGCTCGGCTTGCTGGTGTCGGTTATTGGATTGATCGTCCTGACACCCGTCCTTGGAGCGATCGTGCTCCTGATCAAGCTCGAGTCTCGCGGCCCCGCGTTGTTCATCCAAGAGCGTGTGGGGCGGTCCGGGCGAGCCTTCAAACTGATCAAGTTCCGCACGATGCACCCGGTCAACACGCCGAAGTCCGAGTGGGAGCGAGACAACTACGATCGGATCACGCGCCTCGGGCGTTGGCTCAGGCGGTTCCGGCTCGACGAGGTGCCTCAGCTCGTCAACGTCCTTCGGGGTGACATGAACCTCGTGGGGCCGCGGCCCCACCCGGTGACGAACCTCCAGCTGCTGACCCTGGCGGCCCGCAACCTGAACGAGCAGACGGGCGACGCGCTCCCCTACTACGCGCTTCGCTGCGCGGTCAGGCCGGGGATCACCGGCTGGGCACAGATCCGCTACGGCTACGCCAACGATCTCGACGAAGAGACGGAGAAGATGCGTTATGACCTCTATTACATCAAGCACATGTCATTGTGGTTCGATCTCCGCATCCTCTTCGACACGGCCAGGATCGTCGTCTTCGGCAGCAGCAGGTCCGCGACGGCCGCAACCTGGCGCGGCGTCACCGCCAAGGCGCGACTCTCCCCTGACGTCAATCGATGAGGGATCGTCGAGCGTGGAGACTCTCCTGGATTGCGCGACGGCGCTGACCCGGCGGATCGAAGCGCGTACGGCCCGGCTCGCCATCATCGGCCAGGGGTACGTGGGTCTTCCGCTCGCGGTCGAGTTCGCCGCGATGGGCTTTCGCGTCACCGGCCTCGACAGTGACCCGGCCCGGGTGGCCACGCTCGCTCACGGCCAGTCGTGCACCCCAGATGTGACCAGCGTGGAGCTGACGGCACTGCTGCGCGAAGGCCGGTACGAGGCCTCGACCGACTTCGGCGTCCTGGAGCGGAGCGACGTCGTGATCATTTGCGTGCCCACGCCGCTTCGCAAGTCGAAGGACCCGGACATTTCCTTCGTCGTGGCCGCCGTCGAGGCGGTTGCCGCCGGATTCCGGCGCGGCCAGCTCGTGGTGCTCGAGAGCACGACCTATCCGGGGACGACCGAGGAACTGGTTCTGCCGATGTTCAAGGCGCGAGGGGCTCGGATCGGAGAAGACCTCTTCCTGGCGTTCTCGCCCGAGCGGATCGATCCGGGGAACTCCGTCTTCAGGGCCCGGGACATTCCCAAAGTGGTCGGGGGCGTCACGCCCGCGTGTACCCGTCTCGCCTCCGCTCTCTATCGCACCGTCGTCCCCGGCGTCCAGGAGGTCTCGTCGCCGAGGGTCGCCGAGCTGGTGAAGCTCTACGAGAACGTCTTCCGGAACGTGAACATTGCGCTGGCCAACGAGTTCGCCCTCATGTGCCAGCGGCTGGAGGTCAGTACCAAGGAGGTCATCGACGCCGCTGCGACCAAGCCCTTCGGCTTCATGGCGTTCTATCCGGGGCCGGGGATCGGCGGGCACTGCATCCCGGTCGATCCGCTCTACCTGTCCTGGAAGATGCGTCTGAACGGGTATGAGGCGCGCTTCATCGCGCTGGCCGACGAGATCAATCGCGCGATGCCGCGCCACGTGCTGACCATGGTGAGTGAGGCTCTCAACGACATGGGCCGGCCCCTGATGTGTGCCCGCATCCTCGTGCTGGGCGTGGCCTACAAGCGAGGCGTCAGCGATACCCGGGAGTCCCCGGCCCAGGAAATCATCAACGCCCTGCGCCGCCGCGGCGCCGACGTCGTGTACGCGGATCCGCACGTGCCGAGCTTCCCCGTCGAGGAGACGACGCTCAAGGCGATCGACGTGACCCAGGAAGTCCTGCGGTGGGCCGATTGCGTGCTCATCCTGACGGACCATCCGGAGTTCGATTTCCAGCGGATCCTGGAGACCGCCCGGCTCGTCGTCGACACGCGGAACGCCACGTGTGGCCTCACCCTGGCAGGCCGCGTGGTCAGGTTGTAGGCCCATGCAAGTCCATCAGGCATCTCTCAGCACGGTGCTCAAATACCTGGAGACGGAAGGACAGCGTCCGCTCGAGGTCTACGAAAGGGACTTCCGAAAGCTTCTCCGGCTCGTCTCGCGCTTTCACCCGCTCGGGGCGGGCACTCGCCTCCTGGAGGTGGGAATCGGCACGGGATGGTTTCTCGTGATGTGCGCGAAAAAAGGGCTGGAGTGCGTCGGGCTGGACATCAGCCGGGAGCTGATCGACTTCGTGAGAGAGCGGGCGGCGCAGAACGGCGTGCGCCTCGACCTCCGGCTGGGAAACATCGAGGAGACTGCTCTGGACCGCGGGGCTTTCGACGTCGTCATCGCCGAGTCGGTCTTCGAGCACGTCGAGGACTGGCGGAGGGGTCTCGCGAATGTGGCGGCGTCCCTGAGCCCCGGTGGCGTGCTCATCTTCTGCTCGACGAACCGGTTCTCGCCCTGGTCCGGCGAGTTTCCGAAGCTGCCCCTCTACGGCTGGCTCCCGAACCGGATCCGGTACTGGCTCCGTCGGACCCTGGAAGGCCCGGACGTGATGCGTCTGGGCATCGACTTCCACCAGTTCACGTATGGGACTGTCCGGCGGGCGCTGCAGGAGACGGGATTCTCGCGCGTCTACGACATCGCCGACCTTCTGGACCCGGAGCGCCTGAACCAGCCGACCTGGTGGAAGGCGACATCGACATCCGAGACAACCACTTCTTCAAGCCGCTCTCGTGGCGGAAGGGCGATCCGAGCTATACCGGCACGGAGTGGAGCGTCAAGAACCTCCTCGAGCTGAAAACCGCCCGGCGGGTGCTGATGCAGCACACTGCCATCTACGGCCTGGGGCCCGTCCTGGGCCAGGTCGCTGCGTTCCTGTTACTTCCTCTGTACACAAATCTTCTGTCGCCCGCCGATTACGGCGTGCTCGAGATCATCCTGCTCGTCGGCACCTTCCTGAACGTCTTCTTTGGTCTCCAGACCGTCACCCAGCTCCTCCGCTTCTATCACGCGTGCGAGGGCGAGCGCGATCGTCGTGAGGTGGTCTCCACGGCGATCATCTTCACGGGCGCCGTGACCGCAGCGGCGATCCTCCCCGCCGACCTGCTGCGTGACCGCATCTCGCTCGCGTTGTTCGGGACCGACGCTCAGGCGCCGTTGCTCCACCTCGCCTTCTGGTCCATGGTCTCCTCCAATGTCTTCGCCACCGCGCTCGGTTATCTCCAGGCGCGGAAGATGTCGCGGGCGTTCACGCTCCTCTCGGTAGCCCAGCTCGTGTGCATCCTGTCGTTGAACCTGTTCTTCGTCGCCTGGCTGGCCCGCGGCGTGGAAGGCATTTTGCTGAGCCAGTTCCTCGGGGGTCCCGATGATCGGCTGGTCGCTCGCGGTGTTCGCCGTGAATGCGGCCGACCGGATGGTGTTGTCGCGGGTCGGCTCACTGTCGGACGTCGGAGTCTTCTCGCTGGCCAATCGATTCGGAACGGCGCTGCTCGTGTTCATCGTGACGCCGTTCTCGTGCTTCTGGGCGGCTGAACGGTTCGCGATCGCCAAACAGCGAGACGGGAAGGAAGTCCTCGCGCGCGTCTTCACGTACTTCTTCGTGCTGCTCTGCTTCGTGGGGCTCGCCGTCAGCGTCTGGAGCGACGATCTCGTCCGCCTGATGGCCGCGGAGCGGTTCCGGGCCGCCGCGCGGATCTGTCCGGTGCTGGTCCTCGCCTACGTCCTGTGGGGCACCTTTGACGCGTTGATGGCGGGGATCCTGATCGACGGGCGGACGAAGGAGGTCGGAGTCTTGACGGGGGTCGCCGCCGTGCTCCACATCGCCCTGTGCGTCGGGCTGGGCGAGGCGTGGTTCGCCGTCGGCGTCGCGTGGGCGAAGGTCATCACGCTGGCCGTGCTCACGATTGGCGTCTACGTCATCGCCCAGCGCCGATATCCGATCGCCTACGAGCTCGGGCGGGTCGCCAAGGTTCTGGCCGTCGCGCTCGCGCTCTTCTTGGCGAGCACCTTGCTCGATGGGCTCCCGCCGCTGCTCGGCATCGCCGTCAACGCCGTGCCCGTCATCGCGTTCCCGATCGTACTGGTCGGCGTGGGCTTTCTCGAGCCCGCCGAAAAGCGATGGATGATCGCCTGTGGCAGGACCCTCATCTGCCGGCGGCAGATCGTCGCGAGCACAGCGGCCGGCGATTCGTGATGACCATTCCGGGAGATCGCAGGGGCCTACCGACGCCCCGAGGTCGCCGGCGCCGGGAGAGCGTCGATATCCGCGCCGATGTCGCGGCCGTCGGTCCCAGCCTTCTTGTATGGGCTCGACGCGGCCAGGCGATAGTTGCCTCCGGCCAAATCCACGAAGCCAACCTTGTCCAGCGAAGCGGGGAAGAGATTATTGGGCGGATAGAGCGATGGGGTGGCGCCGACCATCACGTTCTTCAGAAACACCGCGCCGGGGAAGTAGGTCCTCACGGCCGCCAGTCCCTCGCCGACGCCGCCCCCGAAGATCCCGTAGCTGCCTTTGGGGCTGAGATTATTACGAAAGACGAATCCGGCGTGGGGCTTCCCCTCCGCGTAGAGGGCGGGACCGTCCTGGAAGGCCGTGTTGTGCTCGATCACCACGTCCGTCGTCCCCACCCGGTAATCGAGGATCTGGAAGAGCCGTCCGTGGCCACCCCACCGCGCCCCGCTGACATCCTCGAACAGATTGTCCCGGATGAGGACCCGCTTCATGCTCTGGCTCGGGTTGGGATCGTCGGTCCCCAGGATGCTGATCCCCGATCCGGTGTGGCGGACGATGTTGTGGATGAACGTCACGTCTTCGATCGTGGACCAGGGAGCGCGGCCGTACTGGTTGCGGACCGTCAACTGCACGGCGAAGCCGTCCTGGTCGGCGAGCCAGATGTTCTCCAAAACATTGCCCTGCATCAGCACCCGCCGGGCGGTTTTCAGCTCGAGGAGGTTCTTGACGCTCCACTCCGTGCCGGTATAGCTCGGATCGCCCTTCCGCCACGAGAGCGGCTTGAAGAAGTGGTTGTCTCGGATGTCGATGTCGGAGGGCACCAGGTCGCGGATCGCGGGATCGGCGCCACCGAACATGACGTTCTCGCCGGCAGCTTCCAGGTAGTTGTTGACGATCTTGAAGGGACCGGGGCCGTTCCAGCCCATGATGGCCTGGGAGTCGGCGCCGGCCTCCTTGAAATCGGCGAGGTAGGAATCGACGACCGCGAGGGACCTGCCGTTCAGCGCGACGCCCCGCCGGCTGCCTCGGCCCGGATCGCCGTGCAGGTAGCAGCGATCGACGATGATGTCGTGCGGCAGCATCGCCTCGCTCGTCTCCTTCCCCGACCCGAGCTCCATGAGGGTGTAGACGAATGCGCCGGACTCCGGTCTGACCTCGATGCCGATGAACCGGAAATGATGAGCGCCCGGCGCGGCCTGGATCACGGCGCCGGCCCCTGTGCCCGCGACCAGCTTCGGCATCACCGTGGCGTGCGCTCGGGTTACCCGCGTGCCGGAGGGGGGCAGGCCGGTGTCGGGTGCGGCAGTGCGCACCGTGATCCAGCCCGTTCCAGTCTTCTCGGGCAGCGTGAACGGACCCCGAAACGTCGCCCCGACCTCGAGGGTGA
>QHSM01000444.1 GCA_003221595.1 Candidatus Rokuibacteriota bacterium
AGGTGACCGATTTCACGGCCGCCGACGTGCTGAA
Organism: Candidatus Rokuibacteriota bacterium; assembly: GCA_003221595.1. GTDB lineage: Bacteria > Methylomirabilota > Methylomirabilia > Rokubacteriales > CSP1-6 > AR31. Next base: position 35 of record QHSM01000444.1, read on the forward strand.
GGAAATGGACGAGGGCGGCGTCGACGCGGCCGTCATCCATCCGCCCGGGTGGGATCCCGACTCCAACGCGCTCGCGGTCGAGGCCGCGCGCCAGCATCCCAACCGGCTCGCGATCCTCGGTAACTTCCCGCTCGACAAGCCGGAGAGCCGGACGCTGATCGACGGTCTCAAGAGCCGGCCCGGGATGAAGGGGCTCCGCTTCGCGCTGCTGCAGCCCCATCAGAAGACGTGGCTATCCGACGGCACGCTCGACTGGCTGTGGCCCGCCGCCGAGCGCGCGGGATTGCCGGTCGCGCTGCTCGGACCGGGGCTCCTCCAGGTCATCGGCCGGATCGCGGAGCGCCATTCCGGGCTCAAGCTGATCATCGACCATTTCGGGCGCCCCGACGCGGCCTGGGCGAACCTGCCCGAGCTGGTGGCGGCGGCGAAGCATCGCAACGTGGCCCTGAAGGCGACCGGCGCGCCGAGCTACTCGGGTGAGGCGTATCCGTACCGCGACATTCACGGCCACATCCGAAAGCTCTACGATGCCTTCGGCCCTGAGCGGATGTTCTGGGGCACGGACATCACCCGGATGCCCTGCTCGTGGAAGCAGTGCGTCACCATGTTCACCGAGGAGCTGCCGTGGCTCTCGGCGAAGGACAAGGAGCTGATCATGGGGCGCGCGCTCTGCAGCTGGCTCGACTGGAAGATCCCGGGTTAGGCGCGAGACCGGGGAGAGCGGACGATGGCTGACGACGAGCTGAAATCCGAGGTCGAGCGACTCAAGGCCGAGAACGCCGCGCTGAAGGCCCGGGCGACGCGCGGCGTGTCGATCAAGGTGAGCGAGAAGGGCGGGGTCTCGGTCTATGGGCTCGGCCGCTTCCCGGTCACCCTCTACAAGGAGCAGTGGGCCAAGCTTCTCGACATGGCCGCCGACATCCGCGCCTTCCTCGCGGAGCACGACGCCGAGCTGAAGACGAAGGAGCCTCGCTAGGCGCTACGCCGGGCGCGGGCCCAGGTCGCGCTCGGCGTCGGCGATCAAGGCCTCGAAGCTCGGCGGTAGCTCGATCACGCGGCCGACGACGCCGGGGCTGTAGCCCTGCAGCCAGTAGCTGTTCGTCGGGTGGCCGCCGCCGGCGACGATGATCACGAAGTTGTCGGGGCTGGCGGTGATCGGCCAGGGGTCGAGGGCGAGGCTCTCGCGCGTCACCTTCCTCGAGTCGATCTCGATCCATGCCGGGCAACCGGCCCGGCGCAGCTGGTCGGCCGGGATGCGCGAGTGCTCCCAGAAGAACTCGCGGATCGACGCCTTGGTCCAGCCGAGCCCGGCCATGGTCTTCGCCACCACGCCCGGGAGCATCAGAATGCCCGGCGTGCCATGCTCGTAGCCCGCGAGACCGGGCATGTTGGGTACACGCATGAAGTCGGCCATGCGGTACATGCCCTGGAGCGCGTCCTCCTCGGGCGTTTCCTTCTTGGCCCCGCGCCGCCGGATGTTGGTGACCCCGTTGGCGAAGGCGAGCGAGATCGAGCTCTGGCCGGGCGCGAAGCTGTGGCGCTCGACGCCGTGCGCCGGCCAGCCGGCGGGCAGATTCGCCTCGTCCTCGGCGAAGACCACGTTCGTGTACCGCATGCCGCCGTAGTTGGCCATCGTGCCGACGCCGGGCAGGGCGCCGCCGAGATTCTGCTGCAGGAGCCGGAGCGCGCGGCCGATGCTCGCGCCCGCCGGCCGCTGCGGATCCGGTCCCAGGCAGCCGAAGCCCGCGTTCAGCCTGATCTGAGCGCCGAGCGGACCGTTGACGATGACAACGGGAAACGCGCTGCCCGATGCTGCCTGAAGCTGCTCGCTCCCCGATTCCTCGTCGAGGAAGGCTTCGACGGCCGCCACCAGCACCGGCAGATACTCCGGCCGTCCGCCCGCCATCGCCAGCGCGATCGCGCAGCTCTCGACCGTGGTCACGCCGCCGCGCGGCGGAAAGGTGCCGAGCTCACGCCGCCGCGGCTGCGCGGCGCCGCGAAGGATCCAGTCCACCCGCTCCCGCGTCGGGGGCCAGAGCGGTAGGCCGTCGCCCCAACGATTGGCCAGCATCACGGCGTTGGCGCGGGCGAACGCGTCCTCGACGCTCGACGCCTGGACGCGAATCATCGGCGGCTCGCTCGCGCCGTTGCCGGCGTAGGCCGAGCGCCACCGGGTGAGCCCGTCGTAGAACTCCTGCTTGCGCGCCTCGACGGGGGAGATGTCGCTGCCGGGCAGGAACATCGCGATCGGAAACGTGACCATCGCCGCGTCGGGTGCCAGCCCGAGCCCGGCGACGGCGTTCGTCATGACGCCGACGAAATCCTCGCGGGTCAGCGTGACGGTCGGAATGCCTTCCGCTTCGAGCCTAGCGGCCGCCCGGCCGCATGCAGTGGCGCAGGACCCTCAGGCCGCGTTGCCGATGAGGACCGCGTCGACGCCGCTCTGCTTCACGAGGGCGGCGGTCTCCTCCGAGCCGATCACGGCGTTGCCCTGGGGGAAGGCGTCGATCGGCAAGACCTCGATACCGGGGAAGTCCGTCTCGAGCAACTGCTTGAGGAGCGGCAGCATGCGATAGGCCTGCCACTGCTCGTTGCTGACGAAGCCGACGCGCTTGCCGGCGAGCGTGGGGACGCGCGGAGCGTGCGGCTGCTTTACCGCGATGACGCCGGACGGATCGTGGAACTCGAGGGTGATCATGGGCTTCCCTCCTGACACGGTCATACCCGAGCAGTATACGGCTCCTCGACCCGCGCCGCGCGCTGGTGAGGCAGCCCGAGCGCCACGACGATGCCGAGCGCGTTGCCGCCGGCGGCGATCAGGATCGCCGATCCGTAGCCGCGAGTCAGGTCGAACAGGTAGCCGGCGGTGATCGGCAGGATGATGGCGGCCGCGCACCAGGCGATGTAGATCCGGCTCGCCATCCGTCCGTACAACGCCCGCCGCCAGTACACGGCCACCGCGGCGGCCGTGAGGCCGGAAATCACGCCGTAGCCCAGTCCGACCAGCGCCAGCGCGAGGACCGAAACGCCGGGGCCCGGCCAGAGCGTCAGCGCCACGTTGCCGGCGAGCGCCACCGCGTGGGCGCCGGCCGCGACCACCGGAATGGTGAGCCAGTCGACCATCCAGCCGCCCCCCAGCCTCGCGACGGCGATGGTGGCGGCGATGAACGTGGTCCCGTAGACGGCGAGCGCCGTTGCGCCGCCGTACGCGGTGATGATGCCGGCCGCCTGGCTCAGGACCATGAGCCCGGCGGACGCCGCGAGGAAGAAGACGATCCAGAGGCGCCAGAACACGCTTCGGCGCCGCTCGGCCTCGTCGGGGGCGATGGTCGTGGACGCCGCCCCGAGCGCGACACCGGAATGCGCGATGAGCCACGCGGCGATCACGCCGGTGACGGCGAGCACGGCGGCGAAGCCGCCGAGCGTGGCGCGCACGCCGATCGCGCGAATCGACCATCCGAAGAGCGGCGCGGCGATCATCGCGCCGGCCGGATAGAGGCCGACGACGTAGCCGTTCACGAGGCCCTGGCGCCGTGTCACGGCCAGGTTCACGGTCTGCTGCGCCAGGATGTAGCCCGCGCCGCCGCCGGCGCCGAAGAGAACGCCGTACCCGAGCGCCAGCTGGAAGAGGCCGCCGGCGGTCGCGGCCACGACGGCGCCCGACGTGCCGGCGAGCGTGCAGGCCAGCACCAGCAGCGCGGTCGGCGCGCGGCCGAACAGACGCGGCGCCAGGAGCATGCCGGTGCCGAATCCGGCCGACGCGAGCGCGAAGACGAGCGCGAGATCGCCTCGGCTCACGCCGAGCAAGGCTTCCAGAGGTTTCAGGAAGACGCTGAACGCGTAGAGCGAGCCGAACGGGAGGTTGAGCACGGTGGCGGCCATGACGGCGCGCCACGCGCTCGGCCGCCCGGCGTCAGCGGAGCTCACGGTCGATCGGACCGGCGCTCGCCGGGCTACAGCTTGATGCCCAGGAGCCTCGCGGCGGTCTCGCCGAGGATGGCCCGCCGCTCCTTGTCGCTGAAGCCCGGGGCCTTGAGGACATGGTCGATCGACTTGTCCTGCCAGGGGATCGGATGGTCGGTGCCGATGACGAGCCGGTTCGACCCGACCTCCGCCGCCAGGTGTCGGAGCGCCTCGGAGGTGAAGACCAGCGTGTCGTAGTACATCTGCCGCAGATACTCCGTCGGCTGTTTCTTCAGCTTGACGCCGGTGTCCATGTCCGGCGCCACGCGCAGGCTGTTGTCGGAGCGCGGCGCGTAGGACGGCAGATAGCCGCCGCCGTGGGCCGAGCAGATCTTGAGCCCGGGGAAGCGATCGAGCGTTCCCTCGAAGATGAGGTGCGAGAGCGCGATGGTCGTGTCCAGCGGGTTACCGATGGTGTTGGCCAGCCACCCGTTGCCCTTGAAGCGCCGCGCGAGGTCCGGAGTGCTTTGCGGATGGATGAAGATGAGAACCCCGAGCTCCTCGGCCTTGGCCCAGAACGGATGAAACTTCGGGTCGGAGAACTCGTCGTCGGCGACGCTCGCGCCGACGGCGGCGCCGCGGAGCCCGAGCTTCTTCACGCCGTCGACGAGCTGCTGCACCGCCAGGTCCGGGAACTGGAGGGCCACCGACGCGAAGGCGACGAAGCGGTCCGGGTACCGCGCGCAGAACTCGGCGAGCCGCTCGTTCTGGATCTTGATCACCCGGGTGACGACGTCGCGCTCGGTGCGGTACCACGCGGGGTTGATGCTGAGCGCCTCCATGTCGATACCCTGCGCGTCCATCTCGCGGATGCGTCGCTCGCCGACCTCGCCGATCCCGGGCCCGCGATGGTCGTCGACCTTGCGCCCCAGGAGCGCGTACGCCTCCGGGATCACGCAGTGCGCGTGCACGTCGATGGTCTTCGCGCGGCGACCGCCCACCACCACCGCGCGGCGCCCGCCGCTCGCTACCGCCGCGAGTCGCCGTGGGCCCGCCTTCGCGCCGCCCTTTCCCCGTGCGGTCGCCCGCGCCTGGGATCGGACCCGGGCCTGGGCGGCCGCGACCACGTCACACGCCGTGAAGGCGATGGCCGCCGCCGCACCGGCGATGTTGCCCCTGAGCGCTCCTTGGGTCGTCATCGGGTCTCCCTCGGTCCTGCGAGTATCAGGTCGACGAAACGGTCGCGGCGCCGGTCGGGATGGCGCCGGCGAACGCCGGCATCAGCTCGCGCGCGAACCGACGCAGCGTCGGGCGACCGCCGGCGCTGTTGAGCAGCACGTACTCCGCGCCCGCCTCCCGCAGCGTTTCCATCATGCGCGCGACGTCGTCCGGCGTGCCGTAGAGGGCGGACGCGCAGATCTCCGCGTCGGACAGATGCGCCCGGTTCGCGGCCGGTCCGTCCGGACGCAGCGCCAGCCGATCGATGCGCCGGCGGCCCGCGACCCGGTTTTCTCGCGCGCGTGCGAGGTCCTCGGCGGTCGTGACGATGTTGATGGACCGCGTGACGCCGACGCTCATCGGATCGAAGACGCGGCCCCGGGCCTCGACCTCGGCCCGGAACAGCGCGATGCGCTCGCGAATCTGCTCGAAGGAGGCGTACTGGTCCAGCAACAAGTTGAAGCCGAGCGCCGCGACTTTCCGGATGGAGGCGGCGCTGCCCGCGCCCATCCAGAGCGGCGGGTGCGGCTTCTGCGCGGTCGGCGGCTCGACGACCACGCTGTCGAACTGCCAGTACGTGCCGCGGTGAGACCAGGGCCGGTCCGACGTCCACGCCTTGCGCATGACCTCCAGGGATTCGTCGAAGCGCGCGTCGGCCTCCTCCATGGGCGTGGCGAAGCCGGCGAACTCGTTGTACCGGTAGCCCTTGCCGATCCCGAAGTCGAGACGGCCGCCGGAGAGCAGGTCGATCGTCGCTGCCTGCTCCGCCAGCAGCACGGGATTGTGCCAGGCCAGTACGATCACCGCGGTGCCCAGGCGCAGCGTGGTGGTGCGCGCGCCGACCCACGTGAGCAAGTTGAGGGTGGCCGAGATCTGGCGCGCCGCTGTCGACGTCGGGCCCTCCGCGTCTGGCCTGGGCGCTCCCGAACAGTCCGAACCGCATGCGCTCCTCCTTCCCTTCGACCCGACCTCGGGCCGGTCCGCGGAGGGAAGCTTCTCACAAGGACGAAGCTCCGTCGATGAGCTAGAATAGCGCCCGGATCGACCGACGGTCGCTCACAGGGTAGCCTCGGGGAGGAGAGCACATGAGCGGGAACGGGCATCGCACGGCGGCGGAAATCCGGTCTCATCTCGATCACCCGGTCATCGACGGTGACGGCCACTGGGTCGAGTTCGACCCCGTCTTCAGCGAGCGCATGCGAAAGGTCTGCGGCGACAAGGCAGGCGACGGGTTCAACGCCGCGATGAAGACCACGGTGGACGCCCTGAGCATGACGATTGCCGAGCGCAAGCGCCGGCGCGTCGCGCAGCCGGGCTTCTGGAGTCGCCAGGCGGAGAACACGCTGGACCGGGCGACCGCGATGATGCCGCGGCTGCTCTACGAGCGCCTCGACGAGTTCGGCACCGACTTTGCGATCATCTACCCGACCGCCGGCCTGCGCGTGCCGCGGATCGGCGACGACGCCACCCGGCGCGCGGTCGTTCGCGCTCACAACGTCGTCACCGCCGACTACTTCCGCAGCCTGAGCGACCGGATGACCCCGGCTGCGATCATCCCGATGCACACGCCGGACGAAGCGATCGAGGAGCTCGAGTTCGTCACCAAGCAGCTCGGGTCGAAGGTGGGTATGTTCGGCAGCGGCATGTCTCGCCGTGTCGCCGCCGTCCCCGGGACGGATACCGATACGTCGCGCCTCGCGGTCTGGTACGACGTGCTGGCCCTCGACAGCGACCACGACTACGACCCGGTCTGGGCGAAGTGCCGGGAGCTCGGCATCGCCCCGACCTTCCACAGCGCGGGCAGCAACCAGGGGCTGCGGAATTCCCCGACCAACTTCGTCTACAACCACATCGGGCACTTCGCGGCCGCCGGCCACGCGGTTTCCAAGGCGATCTTCCTGGGCGGCGTCACCCGGCGCTTCCCCGAGCTGCGGTTCGCCTTCCTGGAGGGCGGGGTGGGCTGGGCCTGCCAGCTCTTCGGCGACCTGTGCGAGCACTGGGAGCGGCGCAATCGCAAGGCGCTCGAGCACATGGATCCGCGCAAGCTCGATCGCGCGCTGCTGATGAACCTGGCCGAGAAGTACGGTGACCCGGACGTGGCGGAGGCGCTGCGGGCGCGGGATGGCTGGCCGGACCACGAGCCCGAGCTGACGGGCGGGGTTGCCGACCTCGACGATTTTTCCGCCTGCAAGATCAACCGCAAGGAAGACTGGATCGATCTGTTCGTCAAGCCGTTCTACTTCGGCTGCGAGGCCGACGACCGGATGAACGCGACGGCCTTCGGGAAGGGCAATCCGTTCCGGTCGAAGCTGAACGCCATCTACAGCTCGGACGTCGGGCACTTCGACGTGATCGACATGCGCAATCCGCTGCCGGAGGCCTACGAGCTGGTCGACGAAGGCCACATCACCAAAGACAACTTCCGCGATTTCGTGTTCGCGAACACCGTCCATCTGTGGGGCACGCAGAATCCAAAATTCTTCGAGGGAACGATGGTTGCCAAGGCGGCCGCGGCGGAGCTCGCGCGCACGCCGCAGCACCTGGTACCGGCGTAGCACGCCCGATCGAGCAGATGAGCGCGCCGTCGCGCGGCAGCATCCGCGACGGCGCGCTCACGGCGCCGTTACTTCGCGGCGAAGCAGTAGAAGAAGCCGTTGCCCCCGGTGCTCTTCAGGTCGTTCTGGCTGCAGCCCCCGTCGGGTCCGCGCGATGGATGCGATGAGTTCCACGACTTCGACTCGTCGTCGTCGCGCAGGCCCTGGCGGTCGTGATGGCCCACCATCGCCGCGCCTGCGCCGCTCTTCGTCCAGTTGCCGCAGGTGCGGTCCTCGCCGGCCGGGAACGCCGTGCCGTTCGGCTGAGAGCCCGTCAGGATGTCGTGCATGTTCGGCGTGTCGCCGCGGCCGTTGACCGGCTCGCCCTTCTCGGTGAGGGCGGTCTGCTTGTCGATGTTGTTGTGGCCGTGCAGCTCCGCCAGATCCTTCGCGACGATGAGGCCCTTGGCGTTGAGCCAGGGCCCGCCACCGATGCGGTCGCGGGCGTTGACCGCGCCGGGGCCTTGCGTGCTCAGATACGCGCGCCAGGTTTTGGTCCCCGCGCCGGCCGTCGCGCCCAGGAGCTGACACTGCTGGTCCGCACCGGTAAGCCCGCCGAGGTTCCCGCCCTTTCCGGGGCCGACGCTGGTGATGAAGAAGCTCATCTGGGACTGTTGCGCGTGACCCCCGGTGCTCCCGCCGAGGGACAGGAGCATGACGGCCCCTAGGATCGATAAGCCCATTCGGCTGTGCATTCTGGTCTCCTGATCTTCCTCTAGAGTGCGCTGGCCGCGAGGTTGACCGTCAGGGCGAGGAGCGCCGCGTTGAACACGAAGGACACCACCCCGTGCACCGTGACGGTGCGGCGAATCTGCTTGCTCGTGATGGTCACGTCGGACACTTGTGACGTCATGCCGATGACGAAGGAGAAGTAAACGAAATCCCAGTAGTCGGGCTCGCGGTCATCGCCCGGGAAGGCCAGCCCGCCGCTGTCGGTCTCGTCGTAGAACTCGTGGGCGTAGTGCAGCGCGAAGGTCGTGTGGATCAGGGCCCAGGACAAGAGGATCGTGGCGACTGGAAGGGCGAGCCTGATCGGCTGCCTCGCACCGTCGCCGATGGCGGCGCTCCCGAGCTGGGCGAAGATCGCGGCGAGGCTGGCGAGCGCCGCCGCCATCGTGAGCACCAGGATGATCGAGCGCCCCTCGTCCTGCTCGGCGGCGTGCCGCCGGATGGCGTGAATTTCCGCGTACATCATCATGCGAAAGACGAGCGCCAGATAGAGCGCGACGCCGATGTCCCAGCCGGTGAGCATCCGGGTCGCGGGTCTCCAGGCCGTCACGAAGGCGATCAGCGCCGTCACGACCACGCCGATCACGCCGCAGGTGAAGAGCCGCGGCCGCGCTCGCACGATGCGCACCAGCGTCGGCGGGCGACGGATCCGGCCGACACCGGTCGCCATCGCTGGTCAGGTCGTCGCGGCGGCCCGCCGGGCCTCGCGTAGCCCGGCCAGGATCGCGTCGCGATCGAGGCTCATCTCCATCAGCGCGACCTGGGCCTCGTAGACGTCTGCGGGTACCTGGTCGCGGACTTCCGGCTCGAACACGTGGAAGACGGGGAGCCCCAACGGGACTCCGGCCAACGGGCCCGCGTAGGAGGGATCACCGGCGGCGACGGTCTGGGCGAGCGTCTGGGTGCTCTCGGCGTCGGGGGTCCCCAGCAGGACCACGACGCCGCTCCCGTGCTCATCCGCAACCCGCTTCACCGCCGCCTGATCCTCCAGGCCCATGGCGCCGGCCGCCGTTCAGACGTAGCAGGCGGTCAGTGTCAAGACGACTTCGGCGCCGGCCCGCCGGGCGCACTCCGCCACCGCCGGGCCCGGCACGCCGTCGCGCTCGCCGAGCGCGATCACCTTCTTGCCCCGAAGCTCCATGCCTTCGCCTCCTCAGCTTGCACCGTTGCGCTCCAGGACGAGCGAGAGCCCGTCCGGCAGCTGGGTCATTCTTCCGAGGAACAGACTACCCTTTCCCGCAAACATCGTGCGCGTGAGGCGCCCCTCGGTGAGCCCGCGCCGCGCGTGGCCGAGGTAGGGAATCGCCGAGGCGATGTGTCCCTGGGTCGGCGAGAATCCCGGCATGCCGCGCGTGCGGACGAAGTCGTCGATGCCCTCGCGCGCAATCAGCTTCTCGACGACCGCGAGGCTCGCCAGCGTGCGGTAGTTGTTCAGGGGAACGTTGCCGCTTCCGGCCGGCTCCGTGGCCTCGGGGTTGTGCAGCTCGAGCGAGAACCGGTCGACGTCGAGGAGCGTCAGCCCGACGCGTCCGAGCGGCTCGCTGTAGAGGGCCTTCATGAGCGCGAGCGGCGCCGATCCGGATCCGACCTCGTGACGGCCGATCGCGTCCAGCCGCAGCACGGGCGAGACGCCGTCGTCGCGCGACACCTGCACGGCGAATCCGGCGAGCACGTCCTCCACGATCGGCATCGCGTGCTTCACGTGTCCCTGAAACTTCATCCCGAGCTTCGCGAGCGAGCCGCCGGCCACCACCAGCACGTCGTCGTGCAGGCCGCCGCGAACAAGCGCGCCCGCCAGCATCAGCGCGTGCATGGGCCCGGAGCAGAACGCCTTGACGTCGCTGCCGGTGGCCCGCCCGCACCCGGCCCACTCGGCGACTGCCTTGGCGACGTTGCCGCCGCCCCGCTGATAGCGATCGCCCACGGCCTCCTCGCCGCAATTGATGACGTAGCGCACGTCGGCGGCGGCGATGGCGCCGGGCCGCGCGAGCAGGTGACGCAGCGCGAGCGACGCGGTCGCCTTGCACGCCAGGTTCTCCAGCAGGACCTGGCCGGTGAGCGTGTCGTCCTCGTCGTGGCCGGGCAGCATGGCGCCGAGGAGCCGGCCATCCACGCCCACCAGCGGCACCGCGTGATGCCGCTCGATGCGCTCGGCGAGCGCGTCGGCGGCGAACCCGGGCGGCACCGCCGGACGACCGGAGTCACGACCGACCACGGGATGACCGTCGAGCGTCGCGCGCGCGCGGTCGGCGACCTCGCGATCGAGACCGAGCAGATCGAAGCCGTCACAGGCGGCGAGGAGGCCCAGGAATTCGTCCTCCGGCATGATCTCGCCGTCCGGGCCGAACCGCGCCGCGCCGGCGAGGGGATGACGGTGCCACGGGCGCGGTCGCGCCGCGAGCTCGTCGACGCCGAGGTTGCCGATGAACACCTGGTTCGGGGCGTAGGCGAGCGCCTCGTCCCAGCCGCGGAGGTGCGGCTGGAGATACTCGATCGGCTGCTTCACCTCGCGCAGCACGCGCAGGGGCTTCGAGCCCAGGCGAACGAAGCTCGGAGCGTGCGCGAGCACGAGCGAGACCGCGCGGATGACGGGCATTCCGGTCGGCGTCACGCGGGCGATGTCCACGCGCGGCATTTCAATGGGCGGCCCGCCGTCCTGTCAAGTCGACGGGACCGATCCGCAACGCACGGTAGCCGGCGGGCGTGAGCCCGAACGCCGATCTGAACACGCGGGTGAAGTGCGCCTGATCGGCGAATCCCGCCTCGCACGCCACCTCGACCAGGGGACGCGCCGCGTGGATCAGGTCGCGGGCGAAGGCGAGCCGCCGCAGCTCGACGCCCTCCACCGGCTCGGTGCTGGCGAGCCAGCCGGCGGCCGTCCCCTTGCACGATCGTTCAAGGCCTCCGCCGCCGGATCTGGTGTTCTGGGAACGCATCGCTCTGGAGATAGAGTACGACTAC
>QHSM01000445.1 GCA_003221595.1 Candidatus Rokuibacteriota bacterium
TCGAGCGCCGCCCGGCGCTGGCCCAGATCGATCCCGAGGCCCTGTTGAGCCACTCGCTGCTCATCACCCACTTCGATCCGAAGTCGCCCGTCGCCGAGGCGTACCGGACCCTCCGCACCAACATCCAGTTCGCGCGCATGGAGCGGTCGGGCAAGGTCCTCGTCGTCTCGAGCCCGACCCTGCAGGAGGGCAAGACCACCACGATCGTGAACCTGGCGCTCACGATGGCCCAGAGCGGCCAGAAGACCCTCCTCGTCGGCGCGAACATGCGCCGCCCGAGCATCCACCGGTTCTTCGGCATCGAGCGCGAGCCCGGCCTCTCGAACATCCTCGTCGGCAGCGCGCAGTGGCGCGACTGCATCCGGACAGTCGCGGACATCCTCATGGGGCGGTTCGAGATGGAGGACATCATGGCCGCCCCCGGCCTCGACAACCTGCACATCATCGAGGCCGGCCCGGTTCCGGCCAACCCGTCGGAGCTGCTCTCGACGCCGGCGATGACCGGATTCCTGCACTCGGTGCGCGACGTGTACGACGTCGTCCTCGTGGACACGCCGCCGATCCTGCCCGTCACCGACTCGGCGATCGTCGCGTCTCAGGCCGACGGCGTGGTGCTGGTCTACCAGGCCGGGAAGGTCGGACGGCTGGTGCTCAAGCGGGCGAAGGTCCACGTCGAGAACGTCGGCGGCAAGGTGTGGGGCGTCGTGCTGAACGACGTGAAGACCGAGATCGCCGGCTATGCCTACACGCAGTACTACACGCACTACTACGGCGAAGAGACGATCGTCGACACCCGCAAGGAGCGGCTGCAGCGAGTGGGCAGCTTCGTGCGCCGCCTCTTCCACCGCGAGGGCCGCGGCGACGCCACAGCCGTGTCCATCGACAAGGTCGCCCCCCGCGCGTCGGCGGACGATGCGCTCACGGACGAAGCTCCCGAGCTCGCCGCCGGGGTACGCGGTACCGGGATGTCCAAGCGTCTCCGGCTGACGCTGGTCGTCGTCGCGCTCCTGGCCGCGCTCGGCGGTCTCGCCGGCTGGCGCCTGGGCTGGTTCGGCGGCGCCCCGCGACCCAAGGAGCTTCTACGCCAGCGCCTCGCGGCGCCGCCGACGTCGCCGGCGCCGCGCGACTCTTCGGTGCCACGCCCCGCGACGCCGCTCGTGCCGCCCGTCGCGCTCGCTCCGGAGGCGCTCGCGCCGCCCCTCGAGGCGCCCGGCGCCATCGGCCCCGGCGCCGCCGGCGCGACGATGGTGGTCGAGCCGCCCGCGGTCGCCGCGCCGCCGGTGCTGGTCAGGCCCGCGCCCGTCCCGTCGGCCGGCGCCGGTCCAACGTCCGGCGCGCGCTTCGCGATCGAGTTCGGGCCGTTCATGACCGCGCCGGAGGCGGAGCGCGTCGAGCGGCAGCTGAACGAGGCCGGCTATCAGACCGTGCGTTTTCGCCAGCAGACCGGCGCGGCGCTCTACGCCGTGCTGATCGAGAAGATCCTGGGCGCGCGCGACGCCCAGACGCTGATCGCCGCCCTGCGCGAGCAGGGATTCGGCGGCGCGTTCGTGGTCGGCGAGCGCGAGCCGCTGAGCGTCCAGGTCGGTCTGCCGCTTCCCCTGCGCGGCGCCGTGCACACGGCGGAGCGGCTGCGGGCGAGCGGTCACGCGGTGCGCATCGCCGTCCAGCCGGGCGAGGCGGTGACGTTCGCCATCCGGCACGGCAACTTCGCCACGCTTCAGGAAGCGGAGACGAAGGGTCAGGAGCTGATACGTCTCGGCCTGGGCAACCAGGTCGTGCGCGTGAAGTAAGGACGCGCGTGGACTCGCCCCTCGTCCTGGCCGCCGCCCTGGCCGTGTTCCTCGTCGTCTTCGTCAAGACGGAGATCGGCCTCTATCTCGTGATCTTCTCCATGCTGCTCTCTCCCCAGTTCGGGGCGGGCGGGGCGATCGCCGAGAGCCGCCGTATCGTCCTGCGGAGCGAGGACATCCTGCTCCTGGTGGTCGCGCTGAGCTGGCTCGCCAAGACCGCCATGAACAAGGAGCTGGGGCTTGCGGTGAAGACGCCGCTCAACCGTCCGATCCTCGCGTACGTGGCGGCGACCGCGATCGCGACCTTGATCGGGTACGCGACGGGCACCGTCGCCGGCGTCGGCGGCTTCTTCTACGTCCTCAAGTACGTCGAGTACTTCGTCGTCTACTACATGGTCGTCAACAACCTGGTCGACCGCCGGCAGGCCTGGCGCTTCGTCACGGCGGCGTTCCTGACAGCAGTCATCGTCAGCCTGATCGGCATGACGCAGATCCCGAGCGGGCAGCGGGTCTCGGCGCCGTTCGAGGGCCGGGAGGGGGAACCGAACACGTTCGGCGGCTATCTCCTGCTGCTGATGGCGATGTCCGGCGGGATCGCGCTCGAGACGCTGCGGCTGCGCACCCGGGCGATCTACCTCGGGCTTCTCGGCCTCATGTCGATTCCGTTCATGTTCACGCTCTCGCGCACGTCCTACGTCGGCGTGATTCCGGCGGCGGCCGTCATGGCGGTGCTCTCGAGCCGGCGTCGCGTGATGGTCGGCACGCTCCTCGCCCTGCTGGTCGCCTCGCCGGTCGTCCTGGTGTTCTTCCCCGACGCGGTGACGAAGCGAGTCCGCTACACCTTCGAGCCGGAGCGCGGCCAGCCCACGGTCAGACTCGGTGCCGTCGGGCTCGACCCGTCGACGTCGGCGCGCCTCATCAGCATCCAGCAGGCGCTCCAGGGGTGGACGCACCGGCCCATCTTCGGCTACGGCGTGACGGGGTTCGCGTTCATGGACCAGCAGTTCGCGCGGACGCTGGTCGAGACGGGCCTCGTGGGGTTCGTGACGTTCCTCGCCCTGATCTGGGCGGTGCTGAAGGCCGGGGTCGGCTCCTTCCGGGCCCTCACGGCGCCCGAGGAACGCGGGCTCGCCCTCGGCTTCGTCGCCGGCACGGTCGGCCTGCTCGGCCACGCGATCGGCGCCAATACGTTCATCATCGTGCGCATCATGGAGCCCTTCTGGTTCTTCGCCGCCATCGTCGTCGCGCTGCCCGGTCTGGCCCAGGAGGAGCCCGCTCCGCTCCCGGTGACCGGCGCCCGCCTGACCGGGCGCTTCGCGTGATGCCCTCGCGCCCGGTCGCCGCGCGGGCCAAGAAAATCCGGCTCCTCGTGATGGACGTCGACGGCGTCCTCACCGACGGGCGGATGATCCTGTCCGAGCGCGGCGACGAGCTGAAGTCGTTCCACACGCACGACGGGATCGGCCTGGCGCTGGCCAAGCGCGCGGGACTCCGGACGGCCCTGGTGACGGGCGAGTCGAGCCCGATCGCGAAGGCGCGAGGTACCAAGCTGGGCGTCGACTCGGTCGTGCTCGGGGCGCGCCGCAAGCGGGAGTCCGTCGAGGCGCTCCGCGCCGAATTCGGCGTGGCCGCCGACGCGGTCGCGTTCATCGGCGACGACCTCCTCGACATCCCGGCGCTGCAGGTCGCCGGGCTCGCGGTCACCGTCGCCGACGCGCCGGCGGCGGTGAAGGCGGTCGCGCACGTGGTCACGCGCGCCCGCGGCGGGCACGGCGCCGTGCGCGAGCTGATCGAGCTCATCTTGAAGTCGCAGCGGTCGTGGCAGGAGGTCGTCGACGCCTACGTGCGCGAGCACGGAGGTCGATGAGCCTCGCGGGCTCGCCGGGTCTCAGGGGTCGGACGCTTCGAAGCTTTCTGCTGCTCGGCGCTCAGCGGGTCGTCGGCGTCGCCGTCACCGCGGCCGGTAGCATCGCGCTCGCGCGACTCCTGTCGCCGGAGGTCTTCGGGCTCTACGCGATCCTCGTCTTCGTGATCTCGCTCGGCGTGCGGGCCAGCGAGCTCGGGCTCGGCGCCGCGCTCGTCCAGCGGCGGGACCTCGATCCAGCGGCGGGGCTGGGCGTGGCGTTCACCGCCACCTTCGCTCTCGCGCTGGCGCTCGGCATCTTGATCGCGGCGGCGGCGCCGCTCGTCGCCCGGTGGCCGGGCGTGTCGGCGGAGGTGACGGCGCCCGTGCGGTGGCTCGCGGTGCTCGTCGTGCTGTCGTCGTTTCGTATGCCCGCGACGGTCCTGCTGGAGCGACGGCTCGCTTATCTTCCGCTGACGGCCGCCGAGACCGCCGACACGGTGACGTTCTACGCGGTGGCGGTGGGCGCCGCGATGTCCGGCGCCGGGCTCTGGAGCTTCGTCGCCGGCGCGCTCGCCGCGCGCGCCGTCAACCTGGTCGTGCTGTGGAGCGCGGCGCGGTGGCGGCCGACCTTCCGCTGGAGCTGGGACGAGCTGGCGCCGGTGATGAAGTTCGGCTTCCTGTTCCAGGGCACCATCCTGGTCGGAATCGCCGGCGACGCGGTGGTGCCGACGTTCGTCACGGCGTGGAGCGGCCTCGGCGGCGTCGGGTTCTTGAACTGGGCCTCGGCGCTCGCCTTCATGCCGCTGCAGGTCGTCAGCATCGCGGGCCGCGTGCTGTTCCCCGCGCTCTCGAGCCTCCAGGCCGACACCACGCGGTTCGCCGACGCCACCGCGCGGGTGCTGAACCGCGTTACCGCCGTGCTGTACCCGGCGGCCGCCTTGCTCTGCGCCGGCGCGGACCCGGTCGTCCGCCTCGTCTTCGGGGAGGCGTGGGTGCCCGCGGTGCCGGCGGTGCGGTGCTTCTGCCTGTCCGCCTTCATCGGCGGCACCTCGACGATCTTCGTGCACGCCCTCTACAGCCTGGGGCGGGCCGACCTCGTCTTCCGGCTCAACGTCGCGAGCGCCGTCCTCTTGTGGGCGGTCACGGTCGCGCTGGTCCCGTGGCTCGGCTTCGTCGGATTCGCGGTCGCGAGCGCGACCCTCGCCTGCGCGGGCGTGTCGTACACGGCGACGCGCGTGCGGCGTCTCGTGCCGGTGCGCATTCTGCCGGCGGTGCGGGTCCCGCTCGCGGCGAGCCTCGGCAGCGCGGCCGTCCTGGCGGGGCTCGTCGCCGTCTGGATCCACGACCTGACGTCGCTGCTCGTCGCTCTCGGAGTTTCGACCGCGGCATATGTCCTGTTCGCCGGCCTCATCGGAGGCCCCGCCTGGCGCGTCGAGTTCCTGGCCGACTGGCGGACGGTGCTCCAGGGGTGAGAGCCACGAGGCTCAAGGAGACCTGGCGCCGCTTCACGCCGGCGCAGACCCGCGATTTCCTCCGCGTGGGCCACGAAGGCCGGGACCATCCCTCCCGGCTCAAGGCGGTCGAGCTGCTCGAGGGCATGACCTCGGTGCTCGACGTCGGCTGTGGCACCGGGGTCATGTTCGAGCTGCTCCGCGAGCGGCGGCCCGACCTCGACTACCTCGGCATCGACGTGACCGCGCAGTTCGTCGCGGCGGCTCGCGAGCGGTTTCCGGCGGATGCCGCGCGGTTCCGCGAAGGCTCGCTTTACGATCTCGACCGGCTGCCCGGCGAGTTCGACGCGGTCCTGTGCCGGCACATCCTCGAGCATCTGCCCGACTACACGCCGGCGGTGCAGCGCATGTACGCGCGCGCCCGACGCAAGCTCATCGTCGTCTTCTATTTGCCGCCCCGGCCGCTGCGGCTCCGGCGCAAGCGCGACGAGCGGTTCGAGCGGGGCTTCTACACCCACACGTACGACCTCGGCCGCTTCATGGACCACTTGCTGACCGGGCTCGTCCCGCCGGCCGCGCAGATCCGCATCCATCCGCGGCAGGGAACAAGCGATCCGAATTTCGCGTGGGGCGATCGGGAGAACATCATCTACGAGGTCATCCGGTGAGGGTGAGCCTGATCATCGCCACGTTCAACCACGCGCGCTTCCTCGACGCCGCGATCGACAGCGCGCTGGCCCAGACGCTCGGCGCCGTCGACGTCATCGTGGTGGACGACGGCTCGACCGACGACACGCCGGCGGTCCTGGCGCGCTACGCCGGACGCGTTCGCGTCCTCCGGCAGCCGAACCGCGGCCTGGCGGCGGCCCGCAACGCCGGGCTCGCGGCGGCGCGCGGCACCTACGTCGCGTTCCTCGACGCCGACGACGTCATGGCACCGACGAAGCTCGCCGCTCAGCTCGAGGTGCTCGAGCGCTCGCCGACGATCGGGTGGACCTACTGTGACGTCCTCATCGAGACGGTGGCGACGCGGACGACGGTGACGGCCTCGGAACGCTTCGGCTACGGCGCGCGCGCCCTCGACGGCTGGCTCTTTCCCGAGCTGATCCACGGCAATTTCATCCCGGCCATCGCGCCGATGATCCGTCGCACGGCGCTCGACGCGGTGGGCGGGTTCGACGAGAGGCTGACCGCGCTCGAGGACTGGGACATGTGGCTGCGTCTGTCCTTGATCGCGGAGGCGCGGTACACGCCCGCCGTGCTGGTGACCTATCGGATCCGGCCCGGCGGGATGAGCGAGGACCGCGCCCGC
>QHSM01000446.1 GCA_003221595.1 Candidatus Rokuibacteriota bacterium
TGGGCGATACGCGCATGAGCGTGAGGGCTGCGCAGCACCGCCATGTGCAGCATGCCGGGCAGCGCCAGGTCCGTTACGTACGCGCCCTTACCAGTGACGAGCCTGGGATCCTCCTGCCGCAGGAGTCGCCGGCCGATCAGGCGCTCACTGGCCGCGCCCGCCGTCATGCCAGCGACTCCGGACACCCGTTCGCGCCGGCGAGAAGATCGACGAGTCCGTCGGAAGGGAAGAGGACGACCAGGAACGCGAGGTGCGCGAGGATCACGGCGATGATTATGAGGACGCGGTCTCGGGAATCAAGGCTTATCGCGTCTGCGGCGCCTGCGATAGAATCTCGACCACCGCCGAGGTGAAAGCCCCCTCGAGCACCGCTACGGAGGACAACCATGCGACGTCGCGCCTTCCTCAAAGGCTTCGCCGCCATCGCAACGGCGGCGGCCGCCGGACCGCTGATCGTCACCGACCGCACGATCGCCCAGACCCGCACGATCTTCGTCAACACATGGGGCGGGAGCTGGACGGCAGCGGAGGAAGCCGCCTTCTTCAAGCCGTTCACCGAGGCCACGGGCATCCGGGTGCGCACGGTGGCGCCGGTGTCCTACGCGAAGCTGAAGGCCCAGGTGCAGAGCGGCAGCTACGAGTGGGACGTGACGGCCATAACGCAGGCGGACCTGCTCCGCGCCGATCGCGAAGGGCTGGTGGAGCCGGTCGACTGGACGGTCGTGAAGAAGGACAAGCTCTTCCCGAACGCCGTGTACGCCAACGGCCTCGCCTACTGCGCCCTCGGGACCAACCTGGCCTACCGCAAGGACAAGTTCCCGCAGGGCGGACCGAAAAGCTGGGCCGACTTCTGGGACGTCAAGAAGTTTCCGGGCAGTCGCTCGATGCTCAACAACGCGGTGCGTACGGTGCAGTTCGCGCTCGTCGCGGACGGCGTGCCCGTTGACAAGGTGTTCCCGCTGGACGTCGACCGCGCCTTCCGGAAGCTCGACCAGATCAAGCCGCACATCAAGGTCTGGTGGACGCAGGGCAACCAGTCGCAGCAGCTCCTCCGCGACGGTGAAGTGGACCTGATCGTGATGTGGAACGCGCGGGCCAGCGAGCTCCAGCAGCAGGGTCTTCCCGTTGAGCTCGTGTGGCACGGCGCCACCATCACGACCACGATGTGGGGCGTGGCGAAGGGTGCGCCGAACCGGAAGCCCGCCTGGGAATTCCTCCAGTTCGCCGTCCAGCCGAAGCCGCAGGCCGACTTCGCGAACAAGCTGTACTACGGCCCGACGAACCCCGACGCGTTCAAGCACATCTCACCCGAGGTGTCGCGACAATTACCGACGTATCCGGAGAACGTCAAGGTCGCGATCAAGCCGGACACCGTCGCCGAGGCGGACCAGACCGCCAAGATCCAGGAACGCTTCACACAGTGGCTGGCGAGCTGAACGCCGCCGCGGTCCGTCCCGCGAGCCTCGTCGGCGGTGCCAGGAGGAACGCGACCGCGTGGCTCCTCCTCGCCCCGGCATGCCTCGCGCTCGTGCTGCTCTTCGTGGTGCCCATCGGCTACGTGCTGCTACTGAGTGTCACCGATCCCCGGCTATCGCTCGCGCACTATGAGCGCATCTTCACGGTGCCCGTCTACACACGCGTGATGGTCAACACGTTCGTGACCTCGCTGATCGTTACGGCGCTCTGCCTGGTGATTGGCTATCCCGTCGCGTACGTAATGGCGCGGCGCGCCGGCTGGGTGTCGACGCTACTCCTCACGATCGTCGCGATGAGCTTCTGGACCGGGTTCCTGGTCCGCACCTACGCGTGGCTCGTGATCCTCGGCAGCAAGGGGCCGGTGGCGGGAGCATATGGGGCGCTCGGGCTCGGCAAAGCGCCGCAGCTCCTCTTCAGCACGTTCGGCTCGACGCTGGGGATGACGCATATCTTGCTGCCGTACATGATCCTGGCCCTCTACGCGGCGATGCGGAAGATCGATGCGAACCACCTGAAGGCGGCGGCCAGTCTGGGGGCGCGCCCCGCGGCGGCGTTCCGCGACGTGTTCCTGCCGCTGAGCCTGCCCGGCGTCGTCAACGGCAGCCTCCTCGTGTTCGTCACGTGCCTGGGCTTTTTCGTGACGCCGGTGCTGCTGGGCACGCCGCGTGACATGATGATCTCGCAGCTCATCAACCAGCAGATCGAGGAGCTGCTCGCGTTTGGCTTCGCATCGGCCGTCGCCGTGGTGCTCCTGATCGCGACATGCGCCGTCGTCGCGATCTATAACCACTACGCCGGCCTTGACCGGCTGTGGGGCTGAGCGCGCGATGCTGCCGGTCATCCTCGCGGTCCTCGGCGCGCTCTTCCTGCTCGCGCCGATTCTGGTTGTCGTGCCGATGTCCTTCAGCACGGCAATCTCGTTCGCGTTCCCGCCGCCGGGATACTGGCTCGGCTACTACGCAAAGTATTTCACCAGCGAGGAGTGGCTCGAGCCCACCCTGAACAGCTTCGTGATCGCGTTGGGCGCCATGACCTTCACGATGCTGCTCGTCGTGCCCGCTGCCTTTGGCTATGTCCGCTACCGCTTCCGGGGCAAGACCCTCGTGAATCTGCTGATCATGGCACCGCTCATCGTGCCGCACGTCGTCAGCGCGCTCGCGTACTATGGGTTCCTCGGACGGGCGAAGCTCACGGGCACGCTGCTCGGCGTGATGGTCGCCCACGGGATGCTCGCGGTCCCCGTCGCCTTCCTGGTCATTTCCGCCACGCTCAAGGGGTACGATCAGAACCTGGAGAAGGCGGCCATGAGCTCGGGGGCCGGTCCGTTCCGGACGTTCGTGCACGTCACACTGCCAGTGCTGCGGCCGGGCATGCTGGTCGGGGCGCTGTTCGCGTTTCTCTCGTCGTTCAACGAGGCGGTCGTGTCGATCTTCATCGGCGGCCGTGCCGCCGTCACGCTTCCCAAGAAGATGTACGAGTCGATCCGTCTCGAGTCCGACCCCGTCATCGCCGTCGTGTCGACGCTGCTGGTGGGCGCCGTCGTCCTCGGCGTGCTGATCTCGATGTTCCTGCGTAGAAGGAGCACCCATGCCGCTTGATCGGCTGCTGCGTCCGCGCTCGATCGCGATCGTCGGCGCCTCGGAGCGCCCGTCGGTCGGCCGCACCGTCGTCGAAGCGCTCGACGGCATCGGCTTTCGCGGCGATGTCTATCCGATCAATCCGAGGTACGAGAGCGTGCTCGGCCGCCGCTGCTACCCGTCGGTGGCCGACCTGCCGCGTGACGTCGACGTGCTGGCGTTCTGCGTGAACCACGCCCGCGTGCTCGAGCACATGCAGCCGGCGGCCGATCGCGGCGTCGGCGCGGCCGTCATCTTTGACGGCGGTTTCGCGGAAGCGGACGCGGAGGGCCGCGCGCGGCAGGATGCGATCGCGGCGATCTGTCGCGAGGCATCGATGGCGCTGTGCGGGCCGAACTGCATGGGGGTGATCAGCCCCCACGTGCCGAGCCTCGTCTACATCCAGGCGGTGCACGATCCAACTCGGCTCGCCGGCAACGTGGGGCTGATTTCGCAGAGCGGGTCGATCTGCATCGGCCTGCTGACGGATTGCCGGCGCTTCGGCTGGAGCCAGGTGATCTCGTCCGGCAACGAGGCGGTCGTCGCGGCCGTCGACTTCCTCGAGTACCTCGTCGACGACCCTGCGACACGCGTGATCGCGATGTTTCTCGAGACGGTGCGGCAGCCAGAGCGATTCGTGGCCGCGCTCGATCGCGCCGCCGACCGCGGCAAGCCCGTCGTCGTCCTCAAGGTCGGGCGCAGCGACCGGACGCGGCGCGCGATCAGCAGCCACACCGGCGGCCTGGCCGGCGAGGCTCGCGTGTTCTCGGCGCTGCTGCGCGCGCATCGCGCCATCGAGGTCGCCGACATGGACGAGCTGACGGAAGTGATCGCGGCGTGCCAGGCAGAGCGCTGGCCGCGCGGCCGCCGTCTCGCGGTCATGACGGCGTCGGGCGGGCAGGCGGAGCTGATCCTCGACCTCGCGGGCACGGCGAACCTTCAGCTCCCGCCGCTGGCACCCGGCTCGCGCGCGGAGGTCGAGCGCGTCATCGGGCGCATCACAGGCGACGGCAACCCGCTGGACGCGTGGGGCAACGGCGACTTCGGGACGAACTTCCCGCATGGCCTTCGGGTGCTCGGAAGCGATCCCGGCTACGACGCGATCGCGTTCTGCACCGACGGCTTCGACGACCAGCCGATGGGCTCGCCCGCGCGGGCGCTGGACTACGGCAAGACCCTCGCGGAGGGCGCGCAGCAGTCGGCGAAGCCGTTCTATCTGATGACCACGCGTTCGGGCGTCTTCCGCCGCGACGTCGCGGCGTTCCTGCGCGAGCACGGGATCGCAGTCATCGGCGGTACGCGTGCAGGGCTCGGGGCGGTGGATCGGCTGGCACGGTGGAGCGAGCCGCTTGCGGCGCCGCGCCCCTCGCGCGGCGCGGGAGGCGCGATCCGGTCGATGCAGGGGGGGCGCGTGAGGCCGACCATCCACGAGCACGACGCCAAGCGCCTGCTCGCGACGGTCGGCGTGTCTATCGTACGCGAGCGGGTCGTCGCGTCGCTCGGCGAGGCGCGCGACGCGGCGAAGACCATCGGCTATCCCGTCGCTCTGAAGGTCGTGTCCGACGCGATTCCGCATCGGTCGGATGTGGGTCTCGTCTCGGTCGGGCTCCGCGACGAGAGCGAGCTGGGCGCCGCGTGGGATCGGCTGTCCCGCCGCGTTGACGATCTCGGCCGGCGGAACGACATCGCGGGGTTCCTGATCCAGGAGATGGCGCCCGGGCTCCTCGAGGTCTTCGCCGGTGTCAGCCGCGACCCCGACTTCGGCCTCGTCCTCGCGTTCGGCGCCGGGGGCGTGCTGATCGAGGCGCTGGACGACGTGGCGCTGCGCCCGCTGCCCCTGCGGGTCGGCGACGCGGCCGGGATGATCGCCGAGACCCGGGTCGCGACCCTGCTCGGCGGCTTTCGCGGTCGGCCGCCCGGCGACGTCGGTGCCCTCGCCCGCGCACTCGAGGCGGTCGGCGACTTCGCGTGGGCCGAGCGCGAGAGTCTGGCCGAGCTCGACGTGAACCCGATCGTGGTGCGGGAGACGGGCGCGGGCTGCGTCGTCGTGGATGCGCTCATCGTGCCGCGCCCCGGAGCCTGACACTGGCATATCTGAAGCTCGACCGTCTTGTGAAGTCCTACGACGGCCGCGTCAACGCCGTCGACGGGATCAGCCTCGAGATCGACAAGGGCGAGTTCCTCACCCTGCTCGGCCCGAGCGGCTCGGGGAAGACGACGACGCTGATGATGATCGCGGGCTTCGAGGAGCCCAGCAGCGGCGTCATCGAGCTCGGCGGCGAGGATCTGACGCGCCGCAAGCCATACGAGCGCAACATCGGCGTCGTCTTCCAGAACTACGCCTTGTTTCCCCACATGACGGTCGAGCGCAACGTCGCCTTTCCGCTGCGCATGCGCGCGTTTCCGCGCTCGCAGCAGGCGGAGCGCGTGCGCGAGATCCTCGACCTTGTCGGGCTGCGCCGGTTCGCCGACAAGCATCCGCGCGAGCTGTCCGGCGGCCAGCAGCAGCGCGTCGCGCTCGCACGGGGCCTCGTCTTCAACCCTGACGTGCTCCTCCTGGACGAGCCGCTCGGAGCGCTCGACAAAAACTTACGCGAGCAGATGCAGGTCGAGCTCAAGCGCATCCACCGCGAGGTGGGCATCACCATGGTGTACGTGACACACGACCAGACCGAGGCGATGACGATGTCTGACCGCATCGCGGTCTTCAGCCACGGCACGCTCGAGCAGACCGCGCCGCCGCTCGAGGTGTATCACCGGCCGCGCTCCCGATTCGTGGGCGAGTTCATCGGCGACAGCAACTTCTTCACCGGCCGTGTCGACTCCGGTGCGCCAGGGCACGTCGAGCTCGACGGCGTCGGGCCGATCGAGGCGGATGCCGACGCCTGCCGGCGCCTCGCGGGCGCGCCCGTCGACGTGCTCGTGCGTCCCGAGCGTCTTCAACTGGTCGGCGACAGCGAGCTGCTTGCGAACCGCCTGGCGGTCAAGATTGGCGTGATCGTCAATTACGGCGACAGCGTCCTCATCATCGGCGACGCCGGACGTCAGCGCATACGCATCCGTATCGCGGGCGCACAGCCTGACGCGGTCCGCGAGGGCGCGACGGTCATGGTCGCCTGGAAGGCGGGCGACGAGCATCTGATCGCGCGGTCGTGATCGAGACGCTCGCCCACGTCCCCGCACTGCCGCGTCCGCGCCGTTGTCATCGGCGCTGTCCGGCGTTTATCCTCATTCCGCGATCGGGGAGGAGGCCAACATGACCGCGACAAAGGGCTTTGTCGTACCGCATGCCTGGAAGAGCACCGGGAGCGAAACCGGCCGCGTCTTGTTCCTTTACACTCCGGCCGCCGCCGGCGGCTACGTCGAGGAGCTCTTGCACCGCCCAGGCCCGACGAACGACGATGAGCGCAATAAACTCCGCGAGCGCTACCGCTGGGAAGTCGTCGGCCCAAACCCGCTCTGAGGGGCCGGCTTTGCTCTGAGCGTTCTATAGGGGGTTAGCGGACGTAGGAAGATCACCTTCGTAGAACCGGTAGAGACCAGCGGCATCGAGGATCTTCCCTAAGGGCGCGCCGTCGCGGAGGACTCGGATGAACGTTCCTTCGCGGGTCGAGCTGTCAATCCTGAACGTCAGCTCCATCAGATTCTCCCAAGCTAGGGCCGGATCGTTATTTCAATCATCGGGCGGCACCCAGGTAGAGCGACATGAAGCGCTCGCGCTCCGATTCCAGAGTCTTTCGTCGATCGCGTTCGAGGGTCGCCTTTGTCTGGTGATCCCGACGGGCCAGATACGCGTCGTAGTAGCGCCGGAGGC
>QHSM01000447.1 GCA_003221595.1 Candidatus Rokuibacteriota bacterium
CGCGCGTAGTCGCGGCAGCCGCCATTGTCGTAGGTGACGAGCGCGGCGCCGCAGGCCATCGCCTCCATGGGAGGCATACCGAGCCCTTCGTCCCACGAGGGGCACAGATAGATCTCGCACCCGCTGTAGAGATCCGCCAGCCGGTCCTGGGGCGGGTTCGCGTGAAACTCGTCGTAGGCCGCGGGACCCCGAGGCGCCGACACGCCGAACCCCACGAGATGGAGCGCGGGGATGCGGCCCTTGACGCGCGCGACGGCCGCGAAGCCGTCGGCGGTCCCCTTCCAGGCGTATTCGTGGTGGAGCATGAGCACGCGCGGCCGCGACGTCTGGACCGTGACCGGAACGGTGTGGAATAGCGCCGCGTCGACCGGCGTCACGAGGATCTCGGCCTCGCTGCCGAACCGCTCGCGCATCACGTCGGAGAGCCACGTCGAGATGACGATCTTGCGCAGCGGCAGCCGGTACGTCGCGTCCACCGCGGCCGCCTCGCCGTGATACAGGCTCTCGTAGTGCTGCACGAAGTAGAACTTGCGGCCGCAGCGCGCCGGCGCGGCCGCGACCGTGGACGCCGACTGCCACGCGGTGGCGACGACGGCGTCGCCGTCGGGCAAGGCGCTCGCTCGCCAGCGATCCACCCAGACGATCCGCGCGTCGAATCCCGGGATCCACTCGGGACCGACGCGCCTGAGCGAGCGCCAGAGCGCCCGGGCGCGGCTCCTGGCCGGCACCACCACCTCGACCGCGTGCCCGGCCGCCGCGAGCCGATCGGCGTACGTGAGAATCGCCCGCACACCGCCGGCGATTCGCAGATGCGGACACAGAAACGTGATCTTCACGCGTCGATCAGATGGCCCTCGAGACCTGCCCGCTCTTCCGGTAGGCCTCGGGATCGAGCGCCACGTTGAGGCACCAGACCTCGTCCGAGGCCAGAGCCCGCGCGAGCGCGGGGCCGATCTCGCGCGGGTCCGTGATGAACGCGCCGCGGCCGCCGAGCGCCTCGACCATCCGATCGTAGCGGGTCGTCGGCAGGGACGTGGCGACGGCTCGGGACTCGCCGAAGAACGAGATCTGGGGGCTCCGGATCTGGCCCCAGCCGCCGTCGTTGCCGATGATGCAGGTGAACGGAAGCTTGAACCGCACCGCGGTCTCGAGCTCCATGCCGTTGAGCCCGAAGGCGCCGTCACCGGACACGAGCAGGACGCGCTGATCCGGTCGGAGGAGCTTCGCGACCAGCTGTCCGCCCGTCAGGTCAGCCATCGGCGGTGTCCGTCCACCCGCTCAGGACGACCTGAGTCGCGGGAGAATCTCGGCGGCGATCGTCTCGTGCTGGGCGCGCTCGTCGCGGGGGTCACCGATCGCGCTCATGAGGAAGTAGTTGCAGCCGGCGGCGCGGAATCGCTCGAGCTGCTCCGCGCACTGCTCGGGCGTTCCGATGATGCCGTAGCGCTTCACGAGCGGCTCGAAGTCCTGGTTGTACCGTTTGCTCAGCACGCTCACCCACGCCTTCTTCGCGGCCTCGTAGTCGCGCCCCACCGTGATGAAGGCCAGATGGGCCGCGGTGAAGCCGTCCAGCGACCGGCCGGCGTCGGCGGCCGCGGCGCGGATCTTGTCGAGACTCTGCGCGTAGCGGTCGGCCTGCACGACGTACGACACCCAGCCGTCGCCCTGGCGGCCGGCCCGGGTGAGCGCCGCGTCGGAGCGGCCGCCGATCCAGATCGGCGGAGGCTCTTGGATGGGCTTGGGATCGATCGAGACCGACGTGAACCGCGTGAACCGGCCGTTGAACGTCGCCGGCGTGTCGCGCCAGAGCGTGCGCACCACGTCGATGCCCTCGGTCACTCGCGCCCCGCGCTCCTTGTGGGGCACGCCGCAGAGCTCGAACTCCTTCGGATTCTCCCCGCCCACGCCGACTCCGAAGACGAGCCGCCCGCCCGAGAGCACGTCGAGCGTCGCCGCCATCTTGGCCGCCACCGCGGGCGCGCGGAGCGCCAGCAGATAGACGGCGATGCCCAGCTTGATCCGGCGCGTGATCGGCACGTAGGAGGCCAGCAGCGTGAGCGACTCGTAGAGCGGGTTGTGGAACGACAGGTGGTCGCCCGTCCACACCGAGTCGTACCCGATCGCCTCGAGACGCTGGACGAGCGCGAACTGCTCGGCCGGCGGATGCATCGAGAGCTGGGCGCCGAAGCCGATCACGCCGTCACCGCGGAAAGGCGTCACGCACGCCGCCGTCCACCGTCAGGGTGCACCCGGTTGTCTTCGCGGACCGATCCGAGGCCAGGAACAGCACGGCCTCGGCGACGTCTTCCGGGAGGATGTTGACGCCGAGCAGGTTGCGCTTGCGATAGAAGTCCTCGAGCTGCTCGACGCTGATCCCCTGGGCCGCCGCGCGCTCGCGCCGGATCTCCTCGGACCAGAGCTTCGAGTCCTGGAAGACCGCGTCCGGATTCACGATGTTCGAGCGGATGGCGTGGGGCGCGCCCTCCAGGGCCAGCACCTTGGCGAGCTGCGCCTCGGCCGCCTTCGCCGCCGAGTACGCGGCGAAGTCCTTGCCCGGCGACATCACGTTCTTCGTCGCGACGAAGACGAGCGCGCCGCCGAGTCCCTGGGCGACCAAGAGCCGCATCGCCTCGCGGGCGACGATGAAATGGCCGGTCGAATTGACCGCGAACGAGCGCTCCCAGTCGGCGAGCCCCAGGCGCACCACCGGCGACGAGTGCGCGATGCCGGCGTTCGACACGAGCACGTCGAGCCCGCCGTAGGCGAGCACCGTCTCCTCGAACGCCGCCCGCACCGACGCCTCCCGCGTCACGTCCATCTCGAGCCCGAGCGCTCGCCCGCTCCCGACGTCCTTCACGATGTCGTCGGCGGTGCGGCGCGCGCTGGCGCCGTCGACGTCCCCCGCGACGACGTGGGCGCCCTCGGCGGCGAGCCGGCGCGCGATGGCGCGGCCGATGCCGGAGCCGGCGCCGGTGACCAGCGCGATACGGCGCGCCAGCTCCTTCTCCGGCGGAGCCAGCGTGAGCTTGTAGAGCTCGAGCGGCCAGTACTCGACGTCGAAGGCGTCCTTGGCCGAGAGCGAGACGTACGTGCCGAACCCCTCGGCGTTGCCGAGCACGTCGATGGTGTGGTGATAGATGTCGCTGACGATCCCGGCGGTGCGCCGGTCCTTGCCCGACGTGAACATGCCGAGCCCCGGGACCAGCACGACGCGCGGGAGCGGGTCGCCCAGCTGCGCGCCCTCGAAGCGGTTCTCCTCGAAGTAGCGCGTGTAGTCGGTGACGAAGCGCTCGACCGACCGCTCGATCGCCGTCGCCAGCTCGGCGTCGGTCTCCGTGCCGGCCGCCGTCACGAAGCACGGCAGGCGCTTGGCGTAGATCGTGTGATCCGGGGTGGCCGGCCCGATCTGCGAGACCCGGGGCGCGTCGGCGGAGGACACGAACTCCGTCACGGCCGGCGCGTCGTCGAAGGTCACGACGACCCGCCGGCGCCGCCCCAGCAGGCCGCGCAGCCTCGGCGCCGCCGTCAGCGCCGCCTGTCGCCTCGCCGGCGCCTCACGAACGGCAGTCCGGGCGCCGCCGAAAATCCGCCGGCCCCGCTTCCGCTCGGCGATCGCCGCCTCGGCGCGCGAGATCAGCTCGATCGTGCCTTCGTACGCCTCGCGGACGGTCGCCCCCCACGTGATGGTGCCGTGACGCTCTAGAAGGAGCGCCTTCGCGTCGGGCCGGTCGCGGATGGCGTCGGCGACGTCCCGCGAGATCCGGAACCCGGGCCGGCGATACGGGAGCGCGATGACGTCCTTTCCGTAAACGCCCTCGACCGTGTCGTGGGCTCGGTCGTTGTTCGTCAGCGACACGACGGCGTCCGCGTGGGTGTGGACGATCGCGCTGGCGGAGAGGAAGCCGTGCAGAAGCGTCTCGATCGAGGGGCGCACGCCCGCCGGCTCCTGCAGCGCGTGGGCGAGATAGCCCACCATCTCCTCGTCGCCCATCTCGTCGCGGCCGAGGAGCGCCGCGATGTCGTCCATCCGTACGCCCGGGAAGTCCTTCTTCTGGACGGACTTGAGGTCGGAGCCGCTCCCCTTCACCCGGAGCACCGCGATGTCGCGGCCGCGGTGGTCGCGCTCGCGGGTCTTGATCGAGGTGTTGCCCCCGCCCCAGATCACCAGCGAGGTTTCGGCGCCGACCAGGCGGGAGGCGTAGACGAGAAGGTCGAGGCCGTGGAGCTCATTGGCCTCGGCTTCGTTCCAGCGAGAACGCATGCCGGCCCCACGATACCATGATCTCCGTGGGGATTTTCGGACGCCGCGCGGCTGCCGGCCTTCTGGCCGCGGGGCTCCTCGCCGCGCCCGCCCTCTGCCGCGCCGACGGCGTGATGCTGGTCCAGGCCGGCGCCTTCTGGATGGGGCGCGACGACGGCTCGCCCGACGAGGCGCCGCTGCACCGCGTCTACGTGCGCGACTTCTGGATCGATCGCGACAAGGTGACGAACGCCGAGCTCGCGGCGTTTCTGAACGCGACCGGTCTGAGACCGCCGGGAGCCGACCGGCGCTACGACGACGACGATCCCGACGCGCGGATCCACCGGTCCGACGGACGCTGGATCGCCGACCCCGGGTTCGAGCGCCACCCCGCGGTCGAGGTCTCCTGGTTCGGCGCCCGCGACTACTGCGCGTGGAAGGGCCGGCGCCTGCCCACGGAGGCCGAGTGGGAGAAGGCCGCCCGCGGCGACGACCGGCGGCCGTACCCGTGGGGCTTCGCGGCGCCAGCGCCGGAGCGCGCAGTTTTCGGACGCGCCTACAACGCGACCGACGTCCCGAGCCGGCCGGCCGGGGCGAGCCCGTACGGCGTCCAGGACATTCTCGGAAATCTCCGGGAGTGGACATCGACCGTGCTCCGGCCCTATCCGTACCGGGCCGCTGACGGCCGGGAGCCCTACACGGGCGCGGCCGGCCGGGTGGTGGTGCGCGGGGCGAGCCACGACGACCCGGTCCAGTCGCTCAGCGTGACGCGGCGGCTCTCCTACGACCGCCGCGTCGCCGCCGCTGGCCACCACTTCGTCGGCTTTCGGTGCGCCACGTCGGAGGACCTGGGCGAGATGGCTCCCGGGGGCGGTCCACGGTGAGCGGAGTTGGGTTATCATGGCGATCCAATGGGGTTTCCCCAGCTACGCCACCCAGGAAGCGAACGGCGTCCGGGCGCGGGCCGTCGCCGACAACGACACCCGTAACGCCGACCGGCGCCGTGATCGGCGGCCTGATGGTGTCGACGCTCTTTACCCTGGTCCTGATCCCGACGCTCTACGTGATGTTCGAGGAGCGATTCCCCCGAACCATTGCCCCGATCGACGACGACGCCCCGCCCCGGCGCGAGGCGCACGCGCAGTGAACGACAGAGGAGGATTCATGGCATCGATCACGCGTCGCCGCTTTCTGACAACCACGACCGGTACCGGCCTGGCGGGCATCTTCGCCGCCGGCATCCCGCCCGCGCGCGGGCAGCAGCGGGAGATCTCGTATCTCTGCTGGAACAACTTCGCGCCGCTCATGGACAAGAAGCTGGACGAGATCGCCGTGCGCTTCACCAAGGACACCGGCATCAAGATCAAGATCGACCACATCGCGGCGCCCCAGCAGGCCGCGAAGTACGCGTCCGAGGTCCAGTCCCAATCCGGCCACGACCTGGTCGAGATGCGCATGCACTTCCCGTGGCTCTACGAGGGACAGCTGGTCGACCTCTCGGACATCGTGGGCGAGCTGGAGAAGAAGTACGGCAAGGTACTCTCCTCGGCGGCCGAGACCGCCCAGGTCCGCGGCGTCTGGCGGGCCGTCCCGCAGTACCACGGCATGTTCGTGGCCACCTACCGGGAGGACCTCTTCAAGAAAGCGGGGCTCAAGATCCCCGACACGTGGGAGGACCTCTACACCGTCGGCAAGGAGCTGAAGAAGATGGGACACCCGGTGGGGATTCCCATCAGCCAGAATTACGACACCATCTCGACCGGGGGGCCGGTACTCTGGTCGTTCGGCGGGCTCGAGGTCGACAAGGACGGCAAGACCGTCAAGATCAACAGTCCGCAGACCGCGCAGATGGTCGAGTGGTACAAGAA
>QHSM01000448.1 GCA_003221595.1 Candidatus Rokuibacteriota bacterium
CCGCCTCGCGCGCCGGGGCGTCGTGCGTCGTGTACGGCGACGTCGGCGCGCGGCTGGACGACGCGCCGCCGGGCGTCGACTTCACGGTGCTTCGCGCGCCGTGGACCCAGTGGTGGGACCAGGTGAGCCTGCCGCGCGCGCTCGCCCGCGACCGCCCGGCGGTGTTCCTGTCGCCCTATTACAAGATGCCCCTCATGGCGCCGTGCCCGGTCGTGCTGACGATCCACGATCTGTACTTCATCGGCTATCCGGGACGGCACCGTCCCGTCTACGACGCGACGATCACGCGTCTGGCCCGGCTGTACGCGCGGCGCTCGGCGGCCATCGTCACCGACTCGGAATACTCCAGGCGCGCGATCGCCACGCAGCTCGGCGTCAGCACGTCGAAGGTGAGCGTGATCCCGGTCGCGCTCGGCCCCGAGTTCAAGCCGGCGCCGCTCACCCCGGCGGTCGCCGCGCGCTACGGCGTCGCGCCGCCCTACGTCCTCTACGTCGGAAATTTCATGCCGCACAAGAATCTCGCGCGCCTGATCCGCGCCTTCGCCCTGCTCCCCGACGCCGAGCGCCGTCGTCACACGCTCGTCCTGGCCGGGGGGTACGGCGATGGCCGGCCCGCGCTGGCGCGGCTCGCCGCGGAGCTCGGGGTGGCGGACCGGGTGATCTTTCCCGGGCGCGTCGACGACGGAGATCTCCCGTCCCTCTACTCCGGGGCCGCGGTCTATGTGTCGGCGTCGCTGGAGGAGGGATTCGGATCGACCGTCCTCGAGGCGATGGCCTGCGGCGCGCCGGTGGCGGTCTCGAACCGCGCCGCGCTGCCCGAGGTGGTCGCCGACGCCGGACTCCTGTTCGATCCAGAGCGCGCGCCCGACGTCGCCGCGACGCTCGCGCGCATCTTGACCGACGCCGCCCTCGCCGACGACCTGCGTCGGCGCGCGCTGGCGCGCGCGGGCCTCTTCACGTCGGCCCGGACGTCGGAGCGGGTCCTGGAGCTCCTGCGCGGCGTGGCGGATCGGCGTGGGGGCCCGTCGTGATGTCGCCGGGGGCGCGCTAGATGTGCGGCATCGCCGGCCACGTCGGACCGACGGCAGGCGAGCTGCTGCCCGCGATGCTCGGACTTCTCAAGCATCGCGGGCCCGACGACTCGGGAATCTACTCGTCCGACGACGTCGGGCTCGGCATGACGCGCCTGGCGATCATCGACCTGGTGACGGGCCAGCAGCCCATGAGCGATCCGACCGGGCGCTACTGGATCGTCTTCAACGGCGAGATCTACAACTTCCGCCAGCTGCGGACGATGCTCGAAGCCGACGGGCGCCCCTTCCGAACGCGGAGCGACACCGAGGTTATCTTGCAATCGTACGTCGCGTACGGCGAGGCGTGTGTCGAGCGCTTCCGGGGCATGTTCGCTTTCGCCATCTGGGATACCGCCCGGCGTCGGCTGTTCCTGGCGCGCGATCGACTGGGGAAGAAACCCCTCTACTACTGGCATCGAGGCCACCTCTTCCTGTTCGCGTCGGAGCCCAAGGCGCTGCTCTGTCATCCGGCGGTCTCGCGCGCGCTCGACTGGCCGGCGTTCCAGCACTACCTCGCGTTCGGCTACACGCCGGCCGCCCGGTCGATCTTCGATTCGATCGAGAAGCTGCCGCCGGCGCACACCGCGACGCTCGCGGACGGCCGCCTCACGCTCGCGCGCTATTGGCGGCTTCCGCCGGCGGACCCGGCGCCGCATCGGCCCGGGCTCGCCGAGAGCGCGGCCGCGATGCGCGACGAATTGCGCGAGGCCGTCCGGCTGCGGCTCGAGAGCGACGTGCCGCTGGGGGTCTTTCTCTCGGGAGGCCTCGACTCGAGCGCGGTGGTCGCCACCATGCGCGAGCTCACGTCGGGCCGCATCGCGACCTTCTCGGTGGGGTTCGGCGGCGGCGCGGCGCCCTCGTACGACGAGCTACCGTACGCACGCATGGTCGCCCGGCGGTTCGAGACCGACCACCACGAGGAGATCCTCGAGCCCGACGTGCGCGCGATGCTCCCGGCGATCGTTCGAGCGTTCGACGAGCCGTTCGCCGACTCCTCGGCGATCCCGACGTCCATCGTGGCCCAGGCGACCGCGCACCACGTGAAGGTCGCGCTGTCAGGGATCGGCGGTGACGAGACCTTCGGGGGCTATCCGCGCTATCTCGGCCTCCGCCTGTCGCAGGCTCACGGCCGACTCCCGCGCTGGCTGCGCCACGCCTCGCGAGCGCTCGCGCGCCGGCTGCCCGACTCGGGCGGGAGCCGGAACTGGAGCGACCGGGTCCGCCGCTTCACCGATCAGCCCGACGCCAGCCCCTGCGATCGCTACATCGGCTGGACGCGCTTTTTCAGCGACGCCGATCTGGCGACCCTGGCCCGGCCGGCGCTGGCCGCGCACCTCGAGCCGGGCCTGGACGCGTCCCGTCGGGCCGCGTTCGCCGACGGCGCTCACGACGATCCCGTGGACGGCGCGTTCCGCGTCGACCTCGATGCGTACCTTCCCGACGATCTCCTCGCGATGGCCGATCGCATGAGCATGAGTCACTCGCTCGAGGTCCGGGCGCCGTTCTGCGACCACCGGATCGTCGAGGCGAGCCTCGGCCTGGCCTCGCGAACGAAGATTCCCGGCGCGCGCCTGAAGGCGCTTCTGAAAATCGCCTTCGCCGGCGTGCTGCCCGACGCCGTGCTCTCTCATCCCAAGCAGGGCTTCATGATCCCGCTCGGAGAGTGGCTCCGACGCGACCTTCGTCCGACGCTGGACGAGCTCCTGGCGCCCGACCGGGTCCGCGCGCGGGGCCTCTTCGAGGTCGAGGCCGTGGAGCGGCTCAAGCGCGAGCACCTGAGCGGCGCGCGAACCCACGCCGACCGCCTCTGGACGCTGATGATGGCGGAAGTGTGGATGCGCGAGTACCTCGACCAGCACGGGCTCGCCACGTTCCGGTGACTCGCGCGTGAACGGCACGCTTCGCGTCCTCATGGTCTCCGACGTGTCGCCCTCCTATCCCGCGGGCGGGGGAGAGCGCATGCTCTGGGAGCAAGCTCGGCGGCTCGCCGCGCGCGGTCACGAGGTACGCGTCGTGAGCCGCGCCGATCCAGGAGACGACGCGCCGCGCTCGCTCGAGCGGGAGGGCGTCGGCATCCGGTCGTTCCCGGTGGACCGGCGCTCGATCGCGCGATTCGTCAGGAGCTCCATTCTCGGGGCCCGGCGGGCGACGGCGGACGAGCTGGCGCGGCAACCGGCGGACGTCTTGCACCTGCACCAGCCGCTCGCGGGGTACGGCGCGCTCGTCTCCCGGGCGGCCCGCGGGCTTCCGAGCCTCTATAGCTTCTACTCGCCGGCGCCGCTCGAATACCGCTCGCGGCGCGGGATGACCGTCCGGCACCGCGCCGGGCTCGCGGGCGCGACGGCCATCGCGATGCTGTGGGCGTTCGAGCGCGCGTGCCTGCGACGGGTCGCGCTGGTCCACGTGCTCAGCCACTTCTCGGCCAACCAGGTCTGGAAGCTCTACGCCGTGCCGAGGGACCGGATCGTCATCATCCCCGGCGCGGCGGCGACGGAGCGGTTCCAGCCGGCGGCCGATCGCGGCGCGGTCCGGCGCCAGCTCGGGATTGCGCCGGACCGGTCGCTCCTGTTCACGGTCCGGAACCTCGAATCGCGCATGGGCCTCGACAGCCTGCTGCGCGCGATGGCGATCGTGAAGACGCGGCGGCCCGACGCGCTGCTGCTGATCGGGGGGACCGGCTCGCTCGCCGAGCTCCTCAAGGCGCAGAGCCACGCGCTCGGCCTCGAGCAGCACGTGCAGTTCCTGGGCTTCGTGCCCGACGAGGCGCTTGCCCTCTACTATCAGGCGGCAGACGCGTTCGTGCTGCCGACCCGCGAGCTCGAGGGCTTCGGCCTCGTCACGGTGGAGGCGCTCGCCTGCGGCACGCCCGTTCTCGGGACGCCGGTCGGCGCGACGCCGGAGATCCTCACGCCGCTCTGTCCGTCCCTGCTCTTCGGCGGCACGGCGCCCGAAATGCTGGCCTCGGGCCTCGAGCGCTTCCTCGACGACAAGACGCGCGATCCGGAGCGCTACGCGCGCCTGCGCGCGGCGAGTCGAGCGCACTACGAGCAGCATTACACCTGGGCGCGCGCGACCACCGACCTCGAGCAGGCGCTCCGGCGCGTCGCGGGCGGCGGGGGGAAGGAGACGACGGCGCGCGTGAACGCGCCCCCGTGCGGCCCGGCGGTTGCCTGTCCCGCCTGCGGCGGGCCGACTCGCCTCAGCGAGCTCGTCTACCGCGGCGTACGGCATTGCCGGTGCGGAAGCTGCGGGAGCTCGCTGGCGACGGTGCAGCCCACGGGCCCGGAGCTCCAGCGGAAATACGAGCTGGACTATCCGCTGCGCTTCGCGCCGGATCGGCTCACCGCGGAGCGCGCGAGCCTCTTCGACGCGCTCCTCGACCGGCTGGCAGGTTTTGGCCTCGGCGGCGATCGGCCGCGCCTGCTCGACGTGGGCGGCGGCGGCGGCCACCTGGCCGGGCGCGCGCGCGCCCGTCGCTGGCTCGCGGTGAGCGCCGACCTGGCGCAGCAGGCGTGCGCGGCGGCGCGCCGGGGCGGCGAGATCCCGACGGTCCGGGCCGACGGCGCGCTGCTGCCCTTCCGGAGCGGGACGATCGACGCGGTGACCCTGGTCAACATCGTCGACCAGGCGCGCGAGCCGCTCACCATCTTGCAGGAGGCCAACCGCGTGCTCCGGGCGGGCGGCTTGCTCGCCCTGCGCGTTCCCAACGCAAGCTTCCATCGTCCGTGGGTTCGGTTCCTGATCGCGCTCGGTCCGCTCGCCCGATCCCGGGACTGGGACACCTATCCGATCGTCCACCATTTTGCGTTCACGCCCGCGGGGCTCTGCCGCCTCGCGGAGCGCGCGGGCTTCGGGGTCCTCGAGGTCGGAAATTCCACGGTGGCCGCACGGGAGCCCACCACGGAATCCGCCGCGACCGCGCGGCTGCCGCGATGGGGACGGGTGGCGATCGCGGCGTCCGCCACGGCGCTCGCCGCCCTGTCGCGCGATCGCTGCCTCGTCGGACCCTCCGTGGAGCTGTACGCCCGAAAGGGCTCGGGATGAGCGTCCACGTCCTGCACGCCATCACGCGACTCACGCTGGGCGGCTCGTCGGAGAACACCATCGCCTCGTGCGTGGCGCTCGCCCGCGCCGGCTATCGCTGCACGCTCGCCACATCGTTTGGCGAATCCGAGCCGTCTTCGCTCGACGACGCCCGGCGCCGCGGATGCCGGGTCGTGGACGTCCCGTCCCTCGGGCGGGAGCTCGCCCCGCTCGCCGACCTGGCCGCGCTCCGTCAGCTGATCCGTCTCATCAGGAGCGAGCGTCCCGCGATCGTCCACACGCACACCTCGAAGGCCGGATTCGTCGGCCGCCTGGCCGCGCGGATCGCGCGCGTGCCGACCGTGATCCACCAGCCGCACGGCCACATCTTCTACGGCTACTACGGCGCCGGCCGGACCGCGCTGTTCACCGCGCTCGAGCGCCTGGCCGCGAAGTGGACCGACCGGATCATCACGTTGACCGAGCGCGGAACCGAGGAGCACCTGGCGCGCGGCATCGGCCGGCCCGAGCAGTACGTCACGGTTCCGAGCGGCGTCCCGACGGAACGCCTGCGCGCGTCCGCGCCGCCCCGGGCCGAGGCCCGCGCGCGCCTCGGGCTCGATCAGGGGGCGTTCGTCGTCATGGGGTTCGGCCGCCTCATTCGGATCAAGGGCTTCGATCTCGCGGTGCGCGCGTTGCCGCGCGTCAGCGCCGCGATGCCCTCGACGCGCCTGCTGCTCGTCGGCGACGGGCCCGAACGGCCGACGCTGGAAGCGCTCGCCGCTTCCCTGGGCATCGCCGACCGCGTGCGGATGACGGGGGAGACGACGGACGTCGCGTCCCATCTCGTCGCCGCGGACGCGGTGGTGGTGCCGTCCCGGAACGAGGGAATGGGACGCGGGCTCGTCGAGGCGATGGCGCTCGGCCGGCCGGTCGTCGCGACCGCCGTCGGCGGGATCCCCGCGGTCATCGCCGACACCGAGTGCGGGCGGCTGATCGCGCCCGACGATCCCGAGGCGCTCGCGGCCGCGCTCGTCGAGCTCGGTCGCGACGCGGGCCTGCGCCGGAAGCTCGGCGAGGCCGGGCGGCAGCGGGCCGAGGCGTTCTCGACGGCGGTGGCCGACGAGAAGCTGCTTGCGCTGTACGGGGCGCTGGCCCGCGAAAAGGGGCTCGCGTGAAGCGCGCGGCGGCGCTCCTCGCCGTC
>QHSM01000803.1 GCA_003221595.1 Candidatus Rokuibacteriota bacterium
GGAGCTTGCGAGGCGATCACGCGCCCGTACTCCTGGCGGAAGGTCTCCACCACCACGCTTGCGCGCGGCCAGCTGGCGTCTGTCCAGGGTTCATTGAGCCCACCGGCAGATCTTACTCGATCCGACGGCCGTGGTGCGTGGGCGCCCGTGGCGCCGGGTCGTTGGTCTGGTCCGTGACCGGAACCAGCCACGTAGTCACCGGACCACGATGGCGTCGGGGAGCCCCTCGAAGTCGGTGTCGCCGGTGACGAGGGTCACCCCGAAGCGCCGGGCGGTGGCGTACACGAGCGAGTCGGCCATGGCGAGACCGTGGGCGAGAGACAGGTCAGCCGCCTCCAGCGCGAGCGGCTCGTCCACGGGCACAATGGTCGCGCGGCGCAGCGCGGAGACGGCTTCTACCGCCCGCTCCTCGCTGAGGTCTCGCCGGATCACTTTGTAAACCTCGTAAATCTCGATGGCGGAGACGAGGAGCGGGTCGCGGCCCTCGATGAAGGCGGCGAAGCGATCCGCTTTCGGCCGGTTGGCCAGGTACTCGATCCAACCGCTGGAATCGACCAGAATCAGAGGCGGTCCTTCTTCTCGCGCAGGCCCTTGGCGCTCACCCCACGGGCGATGCCGCGGTAGGTGCGCAACGGGCGCTCGGGCACGAGGAAGATCACCCCTCCCTTGTCGAGGACCGTGATCCGCATCCCCGGCCGGAGGCGGAGGCGCTCGCGAGCGCCCCGCGGCAAGACGAGCTGGAACTTGCTCGACAGAGTCACTGTCTCCATGTCTTACCGGAATAGTATCGATGGTAAATCGGTAAGTCAAGCGGTGCGTGCCAGCAGGCGGGAACCGGACCTGGTCGTGGTCCGGGGCCGCCCTGGCGACTATCGTGAATCGCACCCTGGGCGAGTGGCCCTCGCCGTGGAGGTGGCGGAGTCGAGCCTCGACTTCGATCGCGAACGCAAGGGCAGCCTCTACGCGCGGACGGGGATCGACGACTACTGGATCGTGAACCTCGTCGATCGTGTCCTGGAGGTGTACCGCGACCCGGAGCCCGACGCTTCCGCCGTGGATGGATGGCGGTACCGATCGGTCACAGTGCTGACACCCCCGGCCGTGCTCGTTCCCCTGGCGTTCACGTCGATTCAGGTCGCCGTGGCCGACCTCTTGCCGTAGCGAGCGCTGGCCGTGCCCCCGGCGTTCGCGCGCGGGACGAGCGGTCGGCGCCGAGTCAGGGCGAGGATGGCGACGGCTCGGTCGGGAGGCGGCGCTCCTTCCAGCCGGACATGTGGCCGTCGAGATAGCGCACGTCCTTGAACCCGGCCAGGCGCAGGGCGAGCTTCGCCACCCCGGCGCGCGGTCCGTGCTCGCAGTAGACGACGACAGGCTCATCGCGCGAGCCGGGGATCTCGGCCTGGCGCGCGAGCAGGGAATAGAACGGAATGTGGATGGCGCCGGGCACGTGACCGCCGTCGTACTCCCGGCGCGTGCGCACGTCGACGACGACCGGCGCGGTGCCGGCGCTGATCGACGCCAGCAGCCCGTCCGGCGCCATGCGCGATGGCGTCGCGGCGGTGGCGCACGCGGTCATGGCGAGGGCCAGCAGCGCCCACGCCGGCGGCATCGGCCGGGCAGAGCGTCTCATCTCACCACGCCTGAGGTGGGGAGCGTCACCGTCTCCATGGCCTCAGGGCGATGGTATCGATGGTGAATCGGAAGTCAAGCAGTGCGCAAGGCGCGGAGCGGCGACGGAAACAGCCTTGACAGGGACGACGGCGTCAGGTAACCAGGAAGGCACCACTCATGGCTGAGCGAGCTGACGGATCTCTACATTCGCCGCATCGAGCGCCACGACGGGCGCCTGAACGCCGTCGTCGTGCGCGACTTCGAGCGCGCCCGCCAGCGGGCGCGGGCCGCCGACGAGGCTGCTGCCCGCGCCGAGAGGGCCCCGCTCCTCGGGTTGCCGATCACGCTCAAGGAGTCCTTCAACGTCGCGGGGCTTCCGACGACGTGCGGCGTGCCGGAGTGGAAGGGCTACGTCTCGCCCCATGATGCCCCTGCCGCCGCGCGTCTCCACGCGGCCGGCACGGTGCTCCTCGGCAAGACCAATGTCCCGCCCATGCTCGCCGACTGGCAGTCCGACAACCCGATCTACGGCCGCACCGGCAACCCCTGGGACACGGCGCGCACGCCGGGTGGGAGCAGCGGCGGCAGCGCAGCGGCGCTGGCGGCCGGGCTGACCGCGCTCGAGGTCGGCTCGGACATCGGCGGCTCCATCCGCGTGCCGGCGGTGTTCTGCGGCGTCTACGGCCATCGCCCGAGCGAGACCCTCCTGCCGAAGAGCGGGCAGTTCCCCATGCCGCCGCTCCCCAACGCCGCCGTCGTCATGGGCGTGCAGGGGCCGCTCGCCCGGAGCGCCGAGGACCTCGAGCTGGCGCTGTCCGTCCTGGCCGGCCCCGACGTGGGCGAGGACGTGGCCTGGCGGGTGGAGCTGCCGCCCGCGCGGCGCGAGCGGCTCGCCGACTTCCGCGTGGCCGTGCTGCCGCCGATCCCGTGGCTCGACGTGGACGCTCAGATCGCGGGGGCGCTCGACGAGCTGGCCTCCCGGCTCGGCCGGCTGGGGTGCGCCGTCAAGCAGGCGCAGCCCGAGGCGCTGGGCGACCACCGCGAGCATCACGGCCTGTACCGCACGCTCCTGTCCGCGGTGACGAGCGCGCGCGTCGACGAGGAGGGCCGCCGGCAACGGATCGCGATGTACGAGAAGGCCGACGACGAGTTCTCGCGCGCGCATCTGCGCGGGCTCACGAGCCGGCCCGGCGACTACATCGTGTGGAATGCGCGGCGCGAGCAGTACCGCGCTGCCTGGCGCGCGTTCTTCCGCGACTGGGACGTGCTGCTGGCCCCGGCCATCAACGTGCTGGCCTATCCCCACATCGCGCGGGCCTGGCCGCCGGACGACAGCGATCTGACCCTCACTTTTACGGTGGATGGCCGCGCGGTGCCGTATCTCCACGGCGTGGTGTACCCGGGGGTCTCGACGGTCGCGGGCCAGCCGGCCACCGCGTTTCCGCTCGGCCGCTCGCGCAAGGGCCTGCCGATCGGGTTGCAGGCCATCGGCCCGTACCTCGAGGACCGGACGCCGATCCGCTTCGCGGCGCTCCTTGCGCGCGAGATCGGCGGCTTCACCCGGCCGGCGGGCTACGACGCGAGCTGATCCGTCGACGAAGGCCCGGGTGGCAGGAGATCCATCCCTGAAGACCCGTCGCTGGCGGCGGGTCGAGTTGTCGACCACGATCATGGCCCGCCTCGCCGCTAGCCAGCTTCACCGGAGCCGCCGCGCTCCTCGCGGATTGCTTCCAGCTCCGCGATGGCCTCCAGGTCCTTCGGGCGACCGGCCGCGCGCTTGACGTGGATGAGCGTGTCGAGATCCAGGCAGCGACACTCCATCCCGAACACGCGAATGACCATGGTGCGGGC
>QHSM01000449.1 GCA_003221595.1 Candidatus Rokuibacteriota bacterium
GAGCGCGGCACGAGGTTCGTCGCCCCGACCTGATAGGGCAGCGGGATGAAGGTGAGGAAGCCGCCGGACGCGTCCTGCTGGGCTCTCAGCCGAAGCAGGTGATCGACCCGCTCGGCGGCGGTCTCGACATGGCCGTAGAGCATGGTCGCGTTGGTCCGGATGCCCAGCGAGTGGGCGATGCCGTGGATCTCGCACCAGCGGTCACCATCGGCCTTGCCGGCGTAGCGGAGCTCTTTCGCCAGCCGCGAGGAGAAGATCTCGGCGCCGCCGCCGGGCATGGTCTGCAGGCCCGCGGCCTTGAGGCGTGTCAGCGCCTCGCGCGGCTCGACCTTCCAGCGCCGCCAGAAATAGTCGATCTCGGCGGCCGTGAAGGCCTTGATCTGGACGGCGGGGCGCGCCGCGTGGAGCCCGGCGATCACCCGCTCGTAGTACTCGAACGGCCAGTCGGGGTGGTGGCCGCCGACGATGTGAACCTCGCGGACCTCGTCGCTGACCATGCCGATGATGTCCTCGACCGTGTACTCGAACGCCCCGGCCTCGCCCTTCTTGCGCGCGAAGCCGCAGAACGAGCAGGAGAGCACGCAGATGTTCGTCGGCGAGATGTACCGGTTCAGGACGAAATAGACGCGATCGCCCTCACGCCCGGACTTGACGTGGTCGGCCATGCGACCCAGACCGAGCAGATCGTGGGTTTCGAAGAGAAGGAGGCCGTCGTCGCGGGTGAGGCGCTGCTGGTGCTGGACTTTTTCCCAGATGGGGACCAGGCGTTCGTCGGCGAAATGCAGGTGCTCACCTCCGCGTCGTCGCGTCCAATCTCGAACGGCCCGCAGGCCGACGGTCGAAATTATAGCCAGCGGGTACGACGGCTGTCGAGGTTTCCTTGGACACACCGGCGCCGGTCTGCTAGAAACGCGGCATGCTCCTGACGACGATCGCCGGTAGCCTTCCCAAACCTTCGTGGCTCGCGAAGCCCCGCGTGCTGTGGGCGCCCTGGAACCTGTCGGGTCCGGCGCTCGCCGAGGCCAAGCGCGACGCGGTGCTGGTCGCGCTCGGCGAGCAGGAAGCGGCCGGCATCGACATCGTGAGCGACGGCGAGCAATCCCGCCAGCATTTCGTCCACGGGTTCCTCGAGGCGATCGACGGCGTCGACTTCACCCGACGCGTGACGATCGGCATCCGCGCCGATCGCTACAAGGCCGAGGTGCCCACGGTGACCGGGCCGCTCGTACGCCGGCGCTCCGTGCACGCCGAGGAGGTCGCGTTCGCGCGCGCGCACACGACGA
This sequence comes from Candidatus Rokuibacteriota bacterium, assembly GCA_003221595.1. GTDB lineage: Bacteria > Methylomirabilota > Methylomirabilia > Rokubacteriales > CSP1-6 > AR31. The sequence goes on from QHSM01000449.1 coordinate 1,284, forward strand.
AGAAGCTCAAGTTCACCGTGCCCGGGCCGATGACGATCGTGGACACACTCGCCGACGAGCACTATCGCGACCGGCGGCGCCTGGCGATGGAGTTCGCCCGGGTCATCAACGAGGAGGCGCGCGAGCTCGCGGCGCTCGGCCTCGACGTGCTCCAGCTCGACGAGCCCGCCTTCAACGTCTACATGGACGACGTGCGGGCCTGGGGGATCGAGGCGCTCCATCGCGCGGTCGAGGGGCTGTCCTGCAAGACCGCCGTCCACATCTGCTACGGCTACGGGATCAAGGCGAACACCGACTGGAAGGCGACGCTCGGCTCCGAGTGGCGCCAGTACGAGGAGACGTTCCCGGCGCTCGCGGCCAGCCGGATCGACCAGGTCTCCGTCGAGTGCGCCAACTCGCGCGTGCCCGTCTCGCTCCTCGGGCTCCTGAAGGGCAAGGACGTGCTCGTGGGCGCCGTCGACGTCGCGACGGACAAGGTCGAGACTCCCGCGGAGGTGGCGGCGACGATCCGGAGCGTCCTGCCGTACGTGCCGCCGGAGCGCCTCTACCCGTGCACCAACTGCGGGATGGTGCCGCTCGACCGCGCGGTCGCGCGCGGCAAGCTGCGCGCGCTCGTCGAGGGGGCCGCGCTGGTCCGGCGCGAGCTGGGCGCTGCCTGATCGCGCAGACGGAAGCCCGCGTTCCTCTGTGCTATTCTGTGCGGCGCCCCGATGAGCGAGCAACGTCGGTACTTCCAGGAGATTCCCCTGGGTGAAGAGTACGAGTCCCCCGGGCGCACGGTGACCGAGTCCGACCTGGTGATCTTCTCCGGGCTCACCGGCGACTACAACGTGCTGCACACCGACGCCGAGTTCATGAAGCAGTCCATCTTCGGCGAGCGCATCGCCCACGGCCTCCTGTGCCTCGCCATCCAGTCCGGGCTCTTCAACCGCGCCGCCACCGAATACGCGACGCTCGGGCTCGCCGGGCTTCGCTGGAAGTTCAAGGCGCCGGTCAAGATCGGGGACACGATCCGGCTGCGGGCGAAGGTGGCGGCCAAGAAAGATCTCGACAAGCCCGACCGGGGTCTCGTGACGATCGAGCGCACCATCGTCAACCAGCGCGACGAGGTGGTCCAGCAGGGTGAAACCGACCTCATCGTGGAGAAGCGCCGGTGAACGTGAAGGGCACGTACTTCGAGGACCTCGAAGTCGACAAGATCCGGGAGACGCCGGCCATCACCGTCACCGAGACGCACGTCTCGCTCTATCTCGGCCTGACGCGCGAGCCGTCCGTGGCGGCCGGCGACGTTCCGGCCGTCCTCCCGCTCTGCATGTCGATCGGGCTGGGCTGGCGGGTCAAGGAGCCGCCCCTGGCCGTCCTGGCGTTCGTGGGGCTCGACTGGCAGATCGTGAAGGAGGTCCGCGTGGGCGACACGGTGCACGGCCGCGCGCGGATCCTCTCGAAGCGGCCTATGCGCGACGGCGGCTTCGTCGTCGACGAGCGCTCCCTCATCGATCAGCACGGCGAGGTCGTGCAGCAAGGCAAGTTCACGTTCCTCGTCGCCAAGCGCAAGGAGGTACGCGTATGACTTTCGACCCGAGGCACCAGAGCCGGGCTCTCGTGGACGGCGCCGACCGGGCGGCCGCCCGCTCCTACTTCAAGGCGATCGGCTTCACCGACGAGGATCTCAAGAAGCCCCTGGTCGGTGTGGCGCACTGCTGGATCGAGATCACGCCGTGCAACTGGAATCATCGCAAGATGGCCGAGAAGGTGAAGGAAGGTATCCGCGCCGCCGGCGGCACGCCGATCGAGTTCAACACGATCAGCGTCACCGACGGTATCGCCATGGGCACCGAGGGCATGAAGGCCTCGCTGATCAGCCGTGAGGTCGTGGCCGACTCCGTCGAGCTGGTGGTCCGCGGCCATCTCCTCGACGGCTTCGTCGGCATCTCCGGCTGCGACAAGACCATCCCGGCGATGGTCATGGCGATGGCGCGGCTGAACCTGCCGAGCGTCATGCTCTACGGCGGCTCGATCGCCTTCGGCGAGTACAAGGGCAAGAAGCTCACGATTCAGGAAGTGTTCGAGGCGATCGGCGCCTTCAACGCGGGCAAGATCGACGAGCGCGAGCTCAACGAGGTGGAGGGCCGGGCCTGTCCGGGCGCCGGCGCGTGCGGCGGGCAGTTCACCGCCAACACCATGTCGACCGCGTTCGAGATGCTCGGCGTCTCGCCCATGGGGTTCAACGGCGTGCCGGCCGTCGATCCGCGCAAGGAAGAGGTCGCTTTCGAGACCGGCCGGATCGTGATGGACCTCCTGCGCAAGGGCGTCCTGCCGCGTCAGATCATCACCCGGAAGGCGCTGCACAACGCGATCGCCGGCGTGATGGCGACGGGCGGCTCCACCAACGCCGTCCTGCACCTGCTCGCCATCGCCAAAGAGGCGGGCGTGAAGCTCACGATCGACGAGTTCGACCGCGTCTCGCGCAAAACGCCGCTGCTCGCCGACATGCGGCCGTGGGGGACCTACACGGCCCCCGAGATGTACGACGCCGGCGGCATGGGCGTGGTCGCCAAGCGACTCCTCGACGCCGGGCTCCTGAATCCCGACGAGCCGACCGTGACCGGACGGACGATCGGCGAGGAGGCGCGGGCCGCGCGGGAGACGCCGGGCCAGAAGGTCGTGTGCGCGCTCGACAAGCCGCTCAAGCGTGAAGGGGGCCTGGCCATCCTGAGGGGTAACCTCGCGCCCGCGGGGTGTGTCGCCAAGGTCTCGGGACAGAAGAAGGATCTTCACCGCGGCCCGGCGCGGGTTTTCGACCGCGAGGAAGACGCCTTCCAGGCCGTGAAGACGAAGAAGATCAAGCCCAACGACGTGATCGTCATCCGCTGGGAAGGACCCAAGGGCGGGCCGGGCATGCGCGAGATGCTCCACGTGACCGGCGCGCTTCAGGGCGCGGGGCTGGGCGAGACCGTCGCGCTCATGACCGACGGGCGATTCTCGGGCGCGACTCACGGGTTCATGATCGGGCACGTCGCGCCCGAAGCGGCCGAGGGCGGGCCGATCGCCGCGCTGCGGAACGGCGACACGATCGTGATCGACATCAAGAAGCGCAAGCTCGACGTGGAGCTTTCGCCCGCCGAGCTGAAGAAGCGCCTCAAGGCCGTGAAGCGGCCCAAGCCGCGCTACGCGTGGGGCGTGCTGGCGAAGTACGCACGCCTCGTGTCCTCCGCTTCCGATGGCGCCGTCACCGGCTGAGGGCCGACCCGGCGAGCCGACCGACCAGCTGAGCACGGCCTTTCTCGAGCGTCTCAAGAGCGAGCCGCTCGGGGAAATGACGGTGCTGGACGCGGGCACCGGCTCCGGCCGGGTCGCGCTCGCCCTGGCGCCGCTCTGCCGTGCCGTCGTCGGGGTCGATCGCGACGCGCGCGCGATCGATGAGGCCCGCCGGAGCGCCGCCGCGGCCAGGCTCTCCAACGTCCGGTTCGTCGTCGGCGACATCGAGGTCGAGGAGTACGCGCCGTTCAAGCCCGACCTGGTTGTCGCCTACCTCTGCATGTCCGACGCGATCGCGGAGCGGGCGGGCCGGGCGCTGCGCCCCGGCCAGGTGTTCGCCTTCGTCGCGCTGCACAACGACCAGTGGAAGGAGACGGGGCGACCCTCGCGCTTCGCGTACGGGGAGACCGGCGTCCGCCGGCTCCTCAAGAAGACCGGCTTCACGGTCGAGCATCTCGAGGTCGAGCGCGAGGTGAAGGCGTTCGCCTCGGTCGAGGAAGGGCTGGCGGCGGCGATCGGGCTGCAGGAGCGCTGGAAGCAGGACGGCCGCTGGTTTCGCTACGTGAAGTTCCTCGAGGACGGCGGGCGAACGCTCACGCGCGCCCAGCTGGTCGTGAAGGCGCGCAAGGCGTGACCCTGGTCGGCCTCGCCCTCGGTCAGGCCGTGAAGGCGCGGGCGCTCGAGCTCGGCTTCGATCGGGTCGCGATCGGTCCGGCCGCGCCCCCCGAGCACGGCGCCGAGCTCGAGGCGTGGCTGGACGCCGGCTATGCCGGCACGATGGGCTACCTCGAGCGCGGCCGCGCCGACCGGCTCGATCCCGCCCGGCTCCTGCCGGGCTGCCGCTCGGTGGTGGCGGTCGCGGTGAGCTACAACGGTGAAACCGCCGACGACAGCTGGCGGCCCGTCTCCCGCTACGCGCGGGGGCGCGACTACCACGACGTGATGCGTCCCCGCCTGGTCGCGCTCGGTGAGTTCATCGGCGCGGCGGCGGGCGGCAACGTGACGAGCCGGGCGGCGGTCGATTCGAGCGCCGTGCTCGAGCGCGATCTCGCCGCGCGGGCGGGGCTCGGCTGGATCGGCAAGAATACGAACCTCCTGACCCCGTCGCTCGGCTCCTACTTCTTCATCGGCGTCGTGCTCACGACCGCGCCGCTGCCCTTCGACGAGCGCGAGCCGGATCGCTGCGGGACCTGCACCGCGTGCCTCGACGCGTGCCCCACCCGCGCCTTCGTCGGCCCGTACGTCCTCGACGCGCG
>QHSM01000450.1 GCA_003221595.1 Candidatus Rokuibacteriota bacterium
CGAGGCCGAGAACGTCGAGCTGGCGCGGCTGGCGGCCGCGCGCACGGCCCAGGGCACGGCAACGCTCATCGGTCAACGCGCCAAGGCCGACCCGTTCTGGGCGGCGCTGACGAACGCGGCCGCCGGAGTCGCGCTCGAGGTCGACGAGGGCCACCGTCTCGGCGGCGGCCATCCGGCGATCCACGTCGTCCCCGGAGCGCTCGCGGTCGCCGAGGAGCGCGGGCTGGGCGGCCGCCGGCTGCTCGAGAGCCTGGTCGCCGGCTACGAGATCGGCTCGCGGATCGGCGGCGCCACCACGGTGCGGGCGAACGTCCATTCGCACGGGACGTGGGGAACGATCAGCACCGCCGTCGCCGTCGCGAAGCTCGGCGAGGCGCCCGCCGAGCGGATCCGCGCGATCATCAATCTCGCGGCCTCGATGAGCCCGGCCAACACCTGGACTCCCGCGCTCGACGGCGCGACGATCCGCAATCTGTACCCGGGCCGCTCCGCCTTTCAGGGGATGCTCGCCGTCGACCTCCAGCGCTGCGGCTTCACGGGGCTCGACGACGGGCCGTCCGACGTCTACGGCACGCTCCTGGCCGACGCCTTCGACGGAGCGGCCGCGGTCTCTGGGATCGACGCGCTCGCGCGCTCCGATGCGGAGCGCGAGCCCTACCGGATCGAGCAGAACTACTTCAAGCTTCACGCGTGCTGCCGGTTCAATCACTTCGCTCTCGATGCGGTCATGGAGCTGCGCCGGGTCCATCGACTGGACGCTTCCGCCGTCGGGAAGGTGGAGATCGTCACCATTCCCTTCGCGGTGCGGATGAGCGAGCCCGCGCCGGCGACCTCGCTGGCGGCCCGGTTTTCCATTCCCTGGGCGGTCGCCGCGGCGCTCGTCCTCGGCCGAACCGATCCGTCGGCGTTCGACGAGACGGCGCTCGGCGACGCGCGCATCCGCGACCTCGCGCGGCGAGTGGTGATCACCACCGATCCGGCCATGTCCCCGCGTCGCGTCGACGCCCCCACCGCCCGCGTGCGCGTCGGGCTGCGTGACGGGCGGACGCTCGAGGAGACGACGACGGTCGTGCGCGGCGACGCGCTGAGCCCGGTGCCGCGCGACGAGATCACCGCCAAGTTCCTCGCCCTCGCCTCACCGGTCCTCGGCGACGCGCAGGCCCGCAAGGTCGCCGACACCGTGGCCGAGACCGACACCCTCGAGGACATTCGCGCGCTGACCGAGATGCTCCTGCCCTAGACGCCGCGATGAGAGCGTGGGCCGCCGTCTCGGTGATCCTGGCGGTCTGGTGCGCGCCGTCCGCCGCACGCGCCGCATGCACGCGATCCCACGCGGGCCCGGACGCCCCGACCGCGGTCATCCTGTCCGGCGGCGGCGCCAAGGGCGCCTACGAGGCGGGCGTCGTCGCCGTGCTCGCCGAGCGCCGAGTTCCCCTTCGCATCGCCGCGGGCTCGTCGGCCGGAGCGCTCAACGCCGCAATGCTGGTCGCGGGCCGCACCGACCGGCTCGAGGCCATGTGGCGCTCCCTCCGTCGCGATCAGGTTTATTCGATGCGCGCGCCGGTCTTCTTCGCGGGCCTTCTCCCGGGCTGGCTGACGCTCCTGGCGCTGGACGGAACCAGCTCGCTCCTGGACCCGCGGCCGCTTCGCGAGCTGATCTCGGCCTCGCTCGATCTCGGGCTGGTGCGTAGCTCGCCCGTTCGGCTGCTCGTGACCGCCACCGACCTCGTCCGGCGGGAGACGCGCGCGTTCGACAACCGGACGGTGACGGTGGACGTGCTCATGGCGGCGGCGGCCGTCCCCGGCGTCTTTCCCCCGGTCGCCGCCGACGGCGCGATCCTCGTCGACGGCGGCCTCACGAGCCGCGCGCCGGTGATCGAGGCGCTCGAGGCGGCCCCGGTCGGCCGCGCCCTGGTCGTGGTGAGCTACGCGCCCGGCGAGCCGAGCGCGCCGCCGACGACCATGCGGCGCGCCCTCGACGCGGCCGTCGAGACCGCGATGCTCCACCAGATCCGGCGCGACGTCGAGCTGGCGCGCCTCACGCACCCGGGAGTCGACGTGCAGGTGCTCGCGCCGTCCGCGCCTCTGCGCGTGAGGCCGCTGGAATTCGACCCGGATGGATTGGCCCGCATCGTCGACCTCGGTCGCGCCGATGCGAGCGACTGCCTCCGCGCCTGGGGTGACTGACTCCGGCCGCGGACGAGCGCGCGCGCGAGATCCCGAAGCGCTAGGAGCTGCTCGGCGGCCAGGTGATCTTGAGGGCGTCGAGCCGCCGCAGACGGTCCTGACCCAGCGCGTTGTCGTAGACGTCGGCGAGCGCTTCCGGAGTCCAGCCCTCCTGCCGCGTGATGGCGCGGACCTGCGCCGGATGTGACCACAGCGACACCTGGTTGCCGCGAACGTGCAGGATCTGTCCGGTCACGTGGGCCGCCCGATCGCTCGCCAGAAACGCGACGACCGGCGCGATCGCCTCCGGCGGCGCGGCCGCCTGCGCCCGGCGCGTGTCGGGTAGCCGCTCGGTCATGCGCGTCTCGGCGGTCGGCGAGATGCAGTTCACGGTCACGCCGTACTTCGCCATCGCCAGGGCCGTCGAGCGCGTCAGGCCAACGATGCCTTCCTTGGCCGCCGAGTAGTTGGGCTGGCCGGGACTCCCCTCGAGCCCGGCGGTGGACGTGAAGGTGACGATCCGGCCGTAGCGACGCTCGCGCATGTGACGGGTCGCCGGGCGCATGACCGTGAAGTGGCCCTTGAGGTGGACGGCGATCACGCTGTCCCACTCCTCCTCGCTCATGTTGAAGATCATGCGCTCCTTCAGGATGCCGGCGCAGCAGACAACGATGTGCAGGTCGCCGAAGGTGTTGAGCGCGGCGTCGATGATCCCCTGGCCTCCGGCCATCGTCGCGACGCTGTCGGCGTTCGCGACCGCCCGGGCCCCGTGGGCCTCGATCTCCTTGACGACCGCCAGCGCCCGGGCGCTCGACGGATCACGCCCGTCGACGGTCACGCCGTAGTCGTTGACCACGACACTGGCGCCCGCCGCCGCCAGGCCCAGCGCCACCCCGCGCCCGATCCCGCTCCCGCCCCCCGTCACGACCGCGACCTTGCCGTCCAGAAGACCCATGACCCTCGCCTCCGCCCCGTTTTGCGCGGCTATTGATAGAAGTGTGGTGCCGAGAGACTACTCCACGCCGATGAGCTTGGCGAGGCGTTCCCCATCGGCGGCGAGGGCGGCCGAGGCGCCGTCGTAGACGATGCGCCCCTTGTCCATGACCACGGTGCGGGCGGAGAACGCGAGCGCCACGCGGCTGTTCTGCTCGACGAGCACGATCGAGAGCGCGCCCTCGGCGGCGAGCCGCGCGAGCACCGCGGCCAGCGCTTCGACGATCACCGGCGCGAGCCCCTCGGTCGGCTCGTCCATGAGCAGGATTCTTGGGTTGGTCAGGAGCGCCCGCGCGATCGAGAGCATCTGCTGCTCGCCGCCGGAGAGCTGGCTGCCCGCGTGCGAGAGCCGCGCGCCCAGGTTCGGGAACAGATCGAACACCCGCTCCTGGGTCCACGGGCCCGGCCGGGCGCCGACCTCCAGGTTCTCGCGAACGGTCAATGAGGGAAAGATCTCGCGCTCCTGCGGCACGAAGCCGATGCCGCTTCGCGCGCGGCGAAACACCGGGACGCGGGCGAGGCTCACCCCGCCGAGCGTCACCTCGCCCCCGTGGAGCGTGGTGTGGCCCATCACCGTCGCCAGGAGCGTGGTCTTGCCGACGCCGTTACGGCCGATCACGCTGATGCTCTCGCCGGCTTGAATGGCGAGGTTGACGTCCTCGAGGACGACGGTGTCGCCGTAACCCGCCGAGATGTGCCGGAGCGCCAGCGCCTCAGCCACGGGCGACCTGGCCGAGATAGACGGCCCGGACGTCGGGGTTGGCCCCGATCTCCCGGGGACTCCCGGTGGCGAACACGGCGCCGCTCACCAGCACCGTGATCCGCTGCGCGAAGCGGAACACGAGATCCATGTCGTGATCGATGATGAGCACGGCGATCTGCCGCGGGAGCCGCTCGACGGCGTCGAGGATGATGTGGCTCTCCGCGCTGGGCACGCCGGCGGCGGGCTCGTCGAGCAGCAACACCCGGGGCTCGAGCCCGAGGGCGATGGCGATCTCCACCAGGCGCTGGCGACCGTAAGGCAATTCCGAGACGCGGCGGGCCGCGTCGGCCGACAGCTTGAGAGTATCGAGAAGCTCCATCGACTCCTCGACGACGTCCCGTCGCAGCCCGGCCGGCCGCCGCATCGACGGAGCGGCGCCGACGCGCTCCGCGACGGCGATGTAGACGTTCTCCAGCACCGAGAGGCGGCGGAACAGGCGGTTGATCTGAAACGTCCGCGCGATGCCGAGCTTGACCCGCTCGGCCTCCGGGACAGCGGTGATATCCCGCCCGTTCATCAAGATCACGCCCGCGGTGGGCCGCACGACGCCGGTCAGGAGATTGATGAACGTCGTCTTGCCGGCGCCGTTCGGACCGATCAGCGCGTGGCGCGCGCCGGCCTCGAGCCGGAAGTCGATGTCGCGGGCCGCGGCCAGCGCGCCGAAGTTCCGGCGGAGCGCCCGGGTCTCGAGGAGCGGGGCGCTGGTCACGTCACCCGCGGCGCGTGCCGGCGCACGGCGGCTTCCACGATCCCGAGGATGCCGTTCTTCGCGAACAGCGCGATGACGACCAGCAGGAGCCCCAGCCCGAGCTGCCACGCGGTCGGATAGATCTTCGACAGGAAGTGCGCGAGCGCCATGTACGCGACCGCGCCGACGAAGGCGCCGTAGAGACGGCCGTGGCCGCCGAGGACCAGGATGATGAGCACCGTGGCCGCGCGGTCGAGCCCGAGCGTGCCCAGGTTGACGTACGCGTTCGCCTGGGCCCAGACGCCTCCCGCGACGCCGGCGATCGCCGCCGAGAGGACGTAGCAGAGCACCAGCCGCCGCCGCACCGGCGCGCCGACCGCGTGCATTCGCAGAGTATTCTCGCGGATGCCGGTGAGGCTCTGGCCGAACGGCGAGTAGACCAGCGTGCGCACGAAGACGAAGCAGACGAAGAGCACCGAGAGGACGTAGAGGTACTGCGTTCTCGGATAGAGCGGGTTGAACTCGAACCACCCGAGCAGCGGCGCGATGGGCAGGCTGTCGAGGCCGTCGAAGCCGCCCGTGTAGTCGTGGGCGAGATTGGCGGCCTCCTCCAGGAGCGCCATCGTGCAGAGCGTGAGCATCAGGAGCGTCAGGCCCTGCGTGCGCAGGAGCACGACGCCCGAGCCGAGACCGATGAGGGCCGCCACGAGCGCCGCGAGGATCAGCCCGGTGATCGGCTCGTTCCAGATGCCGTGCTTGGCCAGCATGCCCACCGTGTAGGCGCCCGCGCCGAAGAACGCGGCGTGACCGAGCGTCACGATGCCCGCGTAGCCGAGCACCAGATCGAGCGAGAGCGCGAAGAGGATCGTGACCAGGACCTCGGTGCCGAAGCCCAGATATTTCGGGAAGGCGAAGTAGAACGCCAGCGCGAGCAGCCAAGGGATCGGCTCCCACGCCCGCAGCCGGTGGCGTCCGGCCAGCGCCCGCGCCGCCGGGTGATCGGACCAGCCGGTCGGCGGTGCGGTCATGCCAACCTGGCGCCGAACAGGCCCTGCGGGCGCCAGAGGAGCAGGAGGATCGAGAGCGCGTAGATGAACGCGGTGCCGCCCTGCGGCACGTACTTCTTGAGCGCGAAGTCGAGCACGCCGATCAGGAGCGCCGCCCAGAACACGCCGCTCACGCGGCCGAGGCCGCCCACCGCGACCACGATCAGGAAGTACACCAGATACTTCAGCGCGTACTGCGGATCGAGGCCGAGGAACTCGGCGCCGAGCCCGCCGCCCAGCGCCGCCATGCCGCTGCCGAACGCGAAGGT